>JAJTCI010000047.1 GCA_021323155.1 Chitinophagaceae bacterium
GATCTCGTGGCGGGCTTCCAGTTCAGCGTGCGTATAGATATTGTTGCTCTCGAAAAGTTTCTTTGCCTTGTTCGTCACCATCGCGTCCAGCGCCACCGGTGTGGTCTTCAGGTTAGGGAGCTTTCTTTTTGCCGCCTCCTTATGCCAGTCCTCGCTGTAGCCGTCACCTTCAAAGAGTACCTTCTTGCTGTCCACAATATATTTCTGGATCACGTGCATGATGGCCACTTCTTTCTTATCTCCTTTCTCGATCATGCCATCTACTTCGGTCTTGAAGTTTTTCAATGTCTCCGCCATGATCGTATTGACCGCGGTCATAGCGTTAGCGCAGTTGGCGGAGGATCCTACCGCGCGGAACTCGAATTTATTCCCCGTGAAAGCGAAAGGCGAAGTACGGTTGCGGTCCGTGTTGTCCAGCATCAGCTCGGGTATGCTGCGGTGGAGATCCAGTTTCAGGATGGCTTCATCCTGCTCGTCGAACTTATCCCCTACCCTTGTTTCTATATCCTGTAACACTTTCGCTAAATACTGTCCCACGAATACCGAGATGATCGCGGGTGGTGCTTCATTGGCACCCAGCCTGTGATCGTTGGGAGCGGAAGCGATGGCCGCACGCAACACATCCGCGTAATCATGAACCGCTTTAATGGTATTCACGAAGAATGTGAGGAACATGAGGTTGGTCTTGGGTGTCTTACCCGGCGCCAGCAGGTTTACACCGGTATCGGTAGCCATACTCCAGTTATTGTGTTTACCGCTACCATTGATCCCGGCGAACGGCTTCTCGTGCAACAAAACAACCAACCTGTGACGTTTTGCCACGCGGCTCATCACGTCCATCAACAAGGTATTGTGGTCAACAGCGATGTTCACTTCTTCGAATATGGGCGCGCACTCGAACTGTGCGGGTGCTACTTCATTATGGCGCGTACGCAACGGGATGCCGAGCTTATACGCTTCCTGCTCGAAGTCGCGCATGAACGCGTAGGTTCTTTCCGGTATGGATCCGAAATAATGGTCTTCCAGTTGCTGGCCTTTCGCGGGACCGGCACCAAATACCGTTCTGCCGCACTGCACCAGGTCGGGCCTTGCATTGGCAAGCGCTTCATCGATCACGAAATACTCCTGCTCCCATCCCAACGTAGGTGTCACCTTGGTAACATTCTTATCAAAATAGTTGCACACGTCCACCGCGGCTTTGTTCAGCGCTTCGAGCGCTTTTAATAATGGTGCTTTATAGTCCAGCGACTCGCCCGTATAGGAAACGAAGATGGTTGGGATACATAATGTTTTTCCATAACCGATCTCCATGATGAACGCAGGTGAAGAAGGGTCCCAGGCGGTATAACCCCGGGCTTCAAAGGTTGCCCTCAACCCGCCACTGGGAAATGAGGAAGCATCGGGCTCCTGTTGTATCAGCGCGGCGCCGTCGAATTCCTCTATAGCGGTACCATCGCCCTTGATCGTAAAAAATGAATCGTGTTTCTCGGCCGTACTCCCGGTGAGTGGCTGGAACCAATGCGTGTAATGGGTGACGCCTTTGCTTTCCGACCAGGCGCGAATGCCATTGGCGATCTGGTTGGCAACGGTGCGGTCGATCTTCTTACCACCACGGATACTACCGGTCAGGCTTTTGAATGCTTCATCGCTGAGGTACTCACGTGCGGTCTTTAGAGTAAATACATTTTCGCCGAATATCCCCGTGATCTTGGCGGAACCCGGTACATCTACTGCCCTGGAGTTATTGGTCAGTTCACTAATGGCCTGGAATCTTAATGACATATATTTTTTGATTTCGATCCAAAGAAAACGAGATTTTATGGAAGTTTCAGACGAAATCTGGGACTCGGTGGAAAAAAATATGTTATTCCACAGTCGAATTATATCATTTTCGGCCAGTTTGCGGAAAATAATCTCAGATATATTTTTTTGTAATATATCTGAGGCCCCCTATAGCCGGTGCGAGCAGTAATGGGAGGAGCAGGGCCCGGTAACGCACGATGGCACCCGAATACGGAACCGTATAACCGATCACTACAAGGGCCAGAATAGCGAAGATGAAGCAGCTCCAGGCCACGGGTGGATGAGTGAACCCCTTTTGGCGGTAAGCCAGGCAGCAGACAAACAACAACCAGAAGAAAATGATCTCTGTCGCCGCGACCAGCGAAGCAATGCCCCTCTCATTAATATGCGGGCGAAGAAAAGCGGCGTCTAGCGCGGCAGGCAGGGCATTTAAAAAACTGGCGGCGCCAGGCTCCAGCACGGGTGTGGGAAGTTTCGATTCGCCACCGAGTTGCAGGAACTGCGCCTGCTTATCGCAGACATAACCCAATATATCTAGTGATGGGTGAATATACTTTGTGGTAAACACCAGCGCGATGCCGGCTACGAACAACGCTGCGAGTACCTGCCACCGCTGCCTGGGAAACCGGTGCAACAACCAACCGGCCAGCAGCGCACATACTAACAGGAACACAAGATAATTGCGCAGGAAGAAGACCAACACTATACAGGCGATCATCACTGCCGGGTAGACAAAAGACCTTGCCCCATTCAGCTGGCGGTGAAAACAATAAAAGATCATTCCCAACGCGGAGAATACAAGCCCATCCTTGTGTATGCCACTGCACCAGAAGAGAAAAGACGGCAACAGGAACACAGCTACGATGAGCAGCTTCTTTTTACCGGGGTAGATCTCATTCACCAGCCGGTAGAAAGCAACCAGGCCGATAAAGAACAGGAAATTGAAGAAGATGATGTTGGCGTAGTAGTTCTTACCCGTAAAGACGTTGATCACCGCCAGGAGCTTGATGATCACCTTATCCTTGAGATCGTTCCAATGCGATTGTTTATCCGAGAACAGTCCCCCACTGCTTTCATATGATGAACTGAATATGTCGCGCACGAATACCCCGGGTCGCTCCAGTAACACGTCCGTTTCACGAACACTTTCATTGTAAAATCGCCAGGTATCACTGCCTGGTTTGTTCTGGGGGGTGGAGTAGAATTGGAAATACGCGATGCCGGCGATGATCTTAACCAGGAACAGCACGACCAGCATCTTCCTGCCAATCCCGGACCGCCGGAAGAAAGGTACCACTGCCACCAGCCAGCAGAAGAGAAGCAGGTAGATAGAAAATATTATCCAGGTCACGGGCCGGTATTAAAGTTTAACGAGGCCATGCTTCAAGGCAAACAATACGAGGGTAACACGGTTTTTGATACCGGTCTTCTTTTCAATATTCGTTTTATAAAAATCCATTGACTTCGGGCTCAGCGACATCTCCCTGGCGATCTCGTTATAAGTAAGTTCCGTACTGCAGAGACGAATGAACTCAAGCTCCTTTTCATTCAGCACCTTCAGGTCAACGACCTTCTCCGTGCTGGGCGCTTTCGACATCGAAGCGATCAGGTTGCTTCCAACGGTGTCGTTCAGGTAGTATCCTTTCTTTATGACGGTATCCAGTGCTTCCTGGAGTTCCTGGGGTGTGGTGTTCTTTAGAATATAACCGTGGGCACCGGATTGCAACATTCGAATAACAGCAGTCTCATCATCCATCATACTCAGTGCGAGTACCTTCACCTGTGGCAGGTGTTCTTTGATCCAGGCCGCGGTAGTGAATCCATCCATCACGGGCATACTCACATCCAGCAGCACCGCGACAGGTGGCGGTTTTTTCTCTACCTGCTCGATGAAATGCTGGCCGTGATCCGCTTCAAACATGACCTTGTACCCGGGGAATGAATTGACAAGATTGGCCAGGCCCTGGCGCAACAATACATGATCATCTACCAGTGCTACGTATTTCGGCTCCGCTTTCATGAATATTAAAAATAACGATTGTTCCCTTATGCGGTGCGGTTTCAATGTTCAGTTCGGCACCGATGGCAGCGGCACGTTGCTTAAGGTTCTGCAGGCCGAGGCCGTTGGAGGGGGTGCCGTTGTTGAAGCCCTTTCCATTGTCGGCGATCACCAGCATATTTCGATCTATTTTAACCGATATCTCTGACGCGCCGGAGTGACGAATGATGTTGCTGATCACTTCCTGGATCATTCGGTAGAGGATGATGAGTTTCCCCGCGGGCAGTTCCATTTCATCCTGCACATCCAGGCTGGTTGAGAACTTGCCGCTGCCCTCGAGCTGGTCCAGTTCGTTCCTCAATACCTGTATGATGCCTTGCTTCGATATATTTTCGGGGTTGAGGCTTTTGCTCAGGTTACGAAGGTCATTGATGGCTTTGTGCACGAGATCCGAGGTCTTATGGATCTTATCCTCGTCGAAAGTCGACAAGGTTTTCAGGTTCAGGTTCACCAGGGAAAGCACCTGGCCGATATTATCGTGTATCTCCTGGCTGATCTCGCGCATGGTCTGCTCCTGTACTTCCAGCTGTGTTTCCAGGAGTGTTCTTTGAAACTGCGCTTTCATGCGCTCCCTTTCCTTAATGCTCCTGAGTTTCCGGTTGTTGAAATAGATAAGCATCACCAGCAGGAAGACGCTGATGGCGACCAGTATGAAAATTACCGCGACTATGATGGTAAGAACCTCTGCCGGTGTTTCCTGCATAGATAAAACGCGTATGAGTAACAAGAGTAAAGTACAACATTTACCATTGGCATCACAGCCCTGTAAAAGTTCTGGCTGAAAAGTTTAATGCCTTTTTTAAGAATGTATGGCTGCAACCCCAGCGTGACCACCGTTACTACTGAAAAAAGAAGAATGCCGGAAGCGATCCAGAAGTATGGTTCTGAAAGGATCGAGTTTTCACTTACTTCTTCCATGGACAACTGCGACAGTATCATAAAACTGAGGATGATGTGTTGTACCATCGAGAACACCATGGAATAGGAATCGAACAAACCTTCAATGAAAAAATAATCATAGAAAGCAAACAGCATCGAAATAGCTGTGATAGCCAGGTAGATGTTCCTCCCGTTTTTATTCAGGAGGAGCATGTTCCAGAACAGGATAAAATACATCACCGGCGACACGAGCACGTACAGGTTGTAAATGGGCCAGTTGGTGGTCATTCCAAACAAGTGAATATTCGTGGCGATAATTTCGATCGCGCAGGTGAAGATCATCAGGGGCAGCATCACGCCCAGCTTCCATAAACGGAGGTAGCGGTAATTGATCGCTGCCAATGCCAGCGCCAGCAACTGGAAGTATCCGTAGTAATGCAGATTCATCAGGGTGTTCCGGATCCCAAATTAAAAGGTGGGTCGTTATCATTGTTTATGGGCCATACGAACACCGTCAGTCGTCCTGCGGATTGCGGGATGCGGAGTTCCTCCGCCGCCGCCTGGGTATAAATACCCATGGATACACGGATCCCGGAAGTGTTTTCCAGGTACCCGTTACTTTCAAGCCAGGTTTTAAAGTCAGGTGTATTAAAGGTGACAGAACTGGTGAACGCACCGTGGATGGGTTCAAGGTCCTGGCCCTGCATGATCGTTTCGAAATTGGCCATACAGGAGAGGGCAAGGTCGGAGGGTACAACTGCCATAGTCGGGTTTTAGTGTTGAATAATCCACTAAGATACCAAACTACCCGGTTCTATGGCAACATCAATCTTAACTGAGCTTTGCGGAGATCAGCTTCAGGAATTCATTGCGCGTAATATGATTGCTCAGGAACTCGCCGTCGAAGGCCGAGGTGGTGGTAACGGAATTCTGTTTTTGTACGCCGCGCATCATCATGCAGAGGTGTTTTGCTTCGATCACCACGGCCACGCCCAACGGTTGGAGTGAATCTTTGATGGCGTGCAATACCTGCGTAGTGAGCCTTTCCTGCACCTGCAGCCGGCGGGCATATACATCCACCACGCGCGCCAGTTTGCTCAGGCCCGCAATATACCCGTTGGGTATGTAAGCGATGTGCGCCTTGCCAAAAAATGGCAGCATGTGGTGCTCGCACATCGAGTAGAGTTCAATGTCCTTCACAATGACCATCTCGCTCACTTCCTCTTTGAACTTCGCAGAATCCAGTATCTGCTTCGCATCCATCTTATAGCCGTGCGTCATATACTGCATCGCTTTCGCCACACGCTCGGGCGTCTTCTCCAACCCTTCGCGCGATACATCCTCCCCGATCCACTTCAGCATTTCCTGGCTGGAGCGGATCATGCCTTCCAATGCGTCATCTGAATACTCTTCTGTTCTTTTATATGACATACGATCAAATTTAATATTTAGTCCGCCGGGTACTCCACGAAATTCCTAGGTGTTTCATACAACCTTACCTGCAGGTCAAAGGATTTATTGATGTGCGGGCGCAATAGATCATAAATAACGATGACGATATTTTCCGCCGTTGGGTTAAGCGTACGGAATTCAGCAGTATCCAGGTTCAGGTTCTTGTGATCGAACCGGAGCAGTACTTCATGCCGGATGAGATCGGAAAGCGCCTTCATGTCCATCACGAAGCCGGTCCGGGGATCGGGCAATCCCGTCACCTTTACCTCCAGCTCATAGTTATGCCCGTGGTAGTTGGGCAGGTTGCACTTGCCGAATACTTCCTGGTTCGTCGCAGCATCCCATTCAGCCACGTTGAGGCGGTGGGCGGCATTGAAATGCTCTTTCCGGTATACCGATACTTTCTTACTCATGATCCGTAATATTCAACATAGATGCGCGGTGTCTCGTATAATTTGATGCAGTGCAGGCTCACGTTGCCCGGGAGGTGGGGCACCAGTTCGTTCCAGATGCCCACGGCCAGGTTCTCCGTGCTGCACATTTTACCCTGCAGGAAGTCGACATCCATGTTCAGGTTCTTGTGATCCACCTTTTCGATCACGTAGGCTTTGATGAGCTTGCTCAGTTGCCGCACATCCATCAGGAAGCCGGTGTCAGCGTCTGGCAGACCTTTGACCGTTACATATAACTCGAAATTGTGCCCATGCCAGTTGTCATTGGCGCACATACCGAATACTTCATCGTTCTTTTCCCTGCTCCAGGCGGGGTTGAAAAGTTTGTGTGCCGCATTAAAATGTTCGAGCCTCGTCAGGTATACCATTCCTTTTACACAATTTGAGGCAAAGGTAAGGTTATGAAACTATCGGCACGGTGTTGCAGAATCCGGATTTACCTACGACCTTTGGCCACTCTATGCGGATCATCGTTACCTCTGCCACTATTGATGAATGGATGCCGGCCTACCTGCAGATCGATACTTTGTACACCAGCGAAAGCAAACGCATGAAAGTGATCTTTCACCAAAGCGGCGTTGGCATGCTCGCAACTGCGGTCTCCCTAACGAAGATGATCGCCGAGGAAAAGCCGGACCTGGTGATCCAGGTCGGCATCGCGGGGTGCTTCGACGGGTCGATGACACTGGGGAAGGTGGTATGTGTAAAAGAAGAGTCACTTGGCGACCTTGGTGTACAGGAAGATGGTAAATGGAAAGATATATTCGACCTCAAGCTGGAGAAGTCCAGTTACCCACCGTACGAAAAACGCCGGTTGCCCAATCCGTGGCTGGCGGAGTACAATCTCCTGAAACTGCCGGAGGTGCTGGCTACCACGATCAACGAGATAACTACCACCGAAGAGCGAAAGCAACAACTCACCCGCAAATACGAAGCGGTCACGGAAAGCATGGAGGGAGCAGCGCTTCATTATGTCTGCCGCAACTTCAACGTGCCATTTATCCAGATCCGCGCGGTTTCCAATTATATCGGTGAAAGGGACAAGTCAAAATGGGAACTCAAGGCGGCGATAGAAAACTGTAACCAAACCCTGTTGCGATACCTGGATAAACTCTACAAGCTGTCCTGATATGATGCTCACCCTGGGATTCAGCCCCTGCCCCAACGACACCTTCATTTTCGACGCGCTGGTGAACCACAGGTTCGATACAGCCGGCCTTGAATTCAAGGTGATGCTGGAAGACGTGCAAACGCTCAACGACTGGGCCAACCAGGGCAAGCTGGACGTTTCAAAGATCAGTTATGGAAACCTTCCGAACGTGTTGGGCCAATATGTCCTGCTAAACAGTGGGGGCGCGTTGGGCAAAGGCGTTGGGCCGCTGCTCATCACGCGTCAGGATGGAATGTCACTGGACAACCTCAATGAATGCGTAGTCGCGATACCGGGCGAGCACACGACGGCCAACCTGCTCTTTACAATGGCGTTCCCAGAAGCACGCCGGAAAAAGTTCATGGTCTTTCACCAGGTGGAGGAAGCCGTACTGCGGGGTGATGTGGATGCTGGTGTGATCATCCACGAAAACCGCTTCACCTACCAGCAACGAGGCCTGGTAAAACTGTTGGACCTGGGTGAGACGTGGGAAAAAAGGACGGGTGTACCCATTCCATTGGGTGGCATCGTTGCAAAGCGGGCTTTACCGGCAGCGGTTGCGCGCCAGGTGAATGCGCTTATCAGGAGAAGCCTGGAATATGCATTCGGGAAGTATCCCTTTATTTCCGACTATGTAAAACAACACTCCCAGGAAATGGATGAAACGGTAATGCGCCAGCACATTGACCTTTATGTCAATCATTATTCGCTCGACCTGGGCGATGAGGGAAGAAAAGCAGTACAAACCTTATTGGGAGTGATGGGCGGTTCAACAGGAGATGTGTTTCTTGCAGACGCATCATAATCTGATCTCCTCCAGGAATTTACCGGATAACATTTTTGCCACCTGATTCCCGTAGTTATTTTCCCCTACCTGCTGCACCCACCGGATGCCCCTGATAGCATTCGTGATGAACACCTCCGAAGCGTACTGCAATTCATCAGGCGTTATGGTTGTTTCCATTACCGGCAGGCCTTCTTTGCGGCAGCGTTGCAGCAGGTATTTTCTCATTACACCGCTCACACAACCTTCGCTGAGAGCGGGCGTTTTGATTATTCCATCTGCTACAACAAATAGGTTCGCAATAGAAGTGTCCGCTACCCGGCCTGAAGCATTGAGCACAATCGCGTCGTCACAATCATTTTGCTTCGCCCATGCAGCCGCCAACCGGTATGGCAGGAAGCTGTTGCTTTTGATATGGGAGACCTGGTCGAAGGGTTTTACAACGTCCGGGCATATCCCCAACACCAATCCCTTTTCATTGAAAGTAATAGTTGTAATGTCCAGGGGATAGCTTTCGATCACATAGTCCATCCCTTCTTCCGTTCGAAGTACCATCAAACGGATGCGCGCCGTGTGGTGACCATTCTCTTTGGTCAACCGGTGGATATCTTGCTCTATTGATGCTGCAGAAAACGATGAGGGTTTAATGAATCGCTGTGTTTCCATCGAAGCGAACAAGCGTTCAAAGTGCAGTTTCTGTAAGGAGATCTCACCGTTTACCATGCGAATGGTCTCGAAACACCCGTCCCCATACCGCAGGCCGGGACTGGAAGCAGTGACAATGGGTGTGTCCGCGTCAATTAGCTTCCCGTTAAAAATGATCTTCGATGCCATTAGTGGTGATAAAATAAAAATCCTGCCGCGGCAGGATTTGTCCGTTCGTTAAATTTGAGCCTAGCCTTCCACGATACCATGCTTCACCGCGTAAAGGATCAATCCGGCGGTAGATTTAGCACCGGTCTTGATCTTCAGCCGGTCGCGGATTGCTTCCACTGTGCGCGGGCTGATATCGACAAGGTCGGCGATCTCCTTGGTGCTTTTCTCTTCGCACATCAGCTTCAGCACATTGATCTCTTTGTCACTCAGGTCCGCCTCTTCGGCGTAAGGCGCCATGTCATTCTTTTTATTCCGCAGTCCGGCCAGCATCGCCTTGTTGGTGTATTCGTTAAAAAAGAACTCGCTTTCGAAGCAGGTCCTGATTGCCTGGTAGATGGTCTCCGAATCAGAGTTTTTAGTGAGGTAGCTGTTGGCACCGATCTCCATCAGGCGGCTGATCATACTGACGTCATCGTTCATCGTCAGCATGATGATCTTAACGTCCGGCAATATCTTCTTCACTTCCGGGAGCGTGGCAATGCCATCCATGATAGGCATTTGTATATCCAGCAGGATGATATCGGGCTTCAGGAATTTAACAAGGTTCAGTAGCTGCATGCCGTTCTCAGCCTCACCGAGAAATTCGATATCCGGGTAAAAGCCAAGCGAGGTCTTAACGCCGGTCCGGAAGAGCGCGTGGTCATCGGCAATGATCACTTTGATTTTTTCAGGCATAGGACAAATGGTTGCTGCAAATATAAAACGTAAATCTTCTAATGTTATTTTCCTGCTCAAGTTAGAAAAAATACGATATAGTAAACCGGGATTTTCCGACCGAAGGGTAAAATACGCAGTGAAATAAAAGAGCAGTTTTGCGCTTGTCTTTTGTTTTGAGGTGGATTATTTTCACTGTCCGATAAATAACTATGAAAAACCGTTCAATATCCTAACCAATAGCAACTATTCCTAGCTGCTGAGCTGAAAAATCTGAATCCAACATCCTGGGGAAGAACTTAAAGGCCCAGGTGGTAGAAACCGGGGCTTGTGCACAACAAGCCCTTTTTTATTTGTGTTTTTTCAAATCCGGGGTAATTTCACAGCAAACTACTGCCATGACGACCGCCAACCGGAACCTATACAGTATACTCTCCTTATTACCGGCGATCCTGCTTGTTATTTATTTCGCATTATTTATCCTGATGTTCGTGGGCATGTTTGGCCGTATGCACGAATTTGAAGAGCGGCCACACGAGTCTTTCGATTTCGGGCAATTCGGCGCGGTGATGATCGTAGGTATCCTTTTGGGTATTGCCAGCCTGGCTGCCCTTATTTTATTTATCATTCACGTGGTGAACAACAAAAGCCTTCCCGATTCCGAGCGGATCATCTGGATACTGGCTTTTCTTTTCGCCGGCTTTGTTGGTTTCCCTCTCTACTGGTTCATGCGCGGCATTAAATAC
>JAJTCI010000048.1 GCA_021323155.1 Chitinophagaceae bacterium
GGCGATTTGAAGCCATGTCGCAAACCCAGGAACAGCCCGATGGTGATAAGGATCATCGGCCAGGTGAATACCCACTCCGGGATGGCTGCACCGGAAGCACGCGCAAACAGTAAACCGCCCACGATAAGAAAGATGGCACCCATCCAGTATCGTCCTTTATCGTCCCGGTTGTCCCACCTTTCCCTTACCCTTGATTTGAATTGCTCTTCGTTCATTTGTTTTGGAATTTAGGTCAAAGTAAATATGCAATTGACCAGTAAGCAATGGCAGTTAGGCGAATGATATACAAAGGGCGGTGAACGCCCGGAAAATAGCGGTAAAGAAAAAGGCCACGACAGTACCGCCTGTTTTTCTATTTTAGCCTAAACTGGTTAGCTCCACTGGAAGACAAGAAAGACATATACGATAACGCGGTGATGTACCTGCAGATGCTGAAGCAGGAAGGCTATCTAGATGAAGATGCTGTACAGGTAACATGTGAAATGTATTCGCTTACCCCCGAAGAAGGGCACGAATTATTGCAACGGTTCAAGACTGAAAAGCAAGACGTGTATGTGAAATCGGCCCGGAACAACGCGTTCAACTTCATGGGCCCATTGTTCCTCTTTGGGTTTTTCGCTTTGATCTACTTCGTGTTCGCTGATGGCGTGGGTACCGGCGACTGGATCATGGCTTTGATTGCCATTTTCTTCCTGCTGGGCTCGATCGGAGTGATCGGTCAAATGATATTGTACGGTAAGGAAGCGCTTACACTTAAGTTCCCGTTGGCCCGGTTCGTCATCAGTCATAAACTGCATAGTGCCATGGGCATCGCGATTTGTTTCGCGCTCTTTTTCACCTGGCAGTATTTCAATGATCGTATTTCGACAATGGATCTGAAACGGGTATCTATTGTATTGGAGGAAGATTGCCGGGTGGAGAAATATTATACAAAAGGTTCCGAGCGGTTTAAGTATGTGTTACGTGCCACGGGTATCCCTAAAGAACTTACCTGGATGGAAAAAAGCCACCTGGGTGCGTTCATAACGGCGACGCCCGACCGTTTACTGCAGCGCAACGATTCAGTGGAGGTATGGATCGACCGGGGTGATCGCAGGCGCCTGCACGATAACCCGACATTTTTTCACAAGACCATTGCTGTTTACCAGGTATCGGTAGGTGGGCGGACCTTGCTGGATATTTCTCGCAGGGATCGGTATGCTATGCAAGGCTACCAAGGGGGACTGGTCTTTACAGCGATCGTGATGGCGCTTTTAGTGATCCTCTTTTTTGTTAAAAGCGCCCCGCTCAGGCGTAAGATCAGCTGAAGACCCGCGTGGTGCCGTTCGTATACGCGGTTTTTGCAATATTTGACACCTAATAGCCAGTTATTTTACCTTTAGTCCCAAAACGAGGATTCCTTAACACATATCCCGGTTTACCTTTAATGCACATGAAGATCCGAATCCCGGCATACTGGATACTGCATACCGCCTGGTGGTTGCTTTACGTGATGGTGCTATTCGGCTTCCAGCCCTGGTCCGAAGTGATGCGCGAAAACTTCCCGGACGCCAGCCACTTCGGCGGCGTGGCCAGGATATTCTTCACCGGCTCGCTTTTCAGCGCCGCCGCCGTGGCGCTGTTCAAATACACGTCGCTCAGGAAACTATTGTTTGTCGAACAGGTGATCGTAGCCGGGTTCATACCGGTGATCTTTATGTTTTTGTCGCACACCAGCGTGGGCGAGACCGTTTTCGGTCAATGGTTCTTCCCGGGCATACGCGAACTGATCGCGATGGCGGGCGGCTATGGTATCATCGGTTCGGTAGTGCTCTTTGCTCTTTACCAGCTCGCCAAAACACGCAAGCAGATACTCACCTACGAATGGTGCCAGCTGGGCGGGTGGAGTACGTTCATATTCGTGTACAGCTTCGTCTACCTCACCATCTCGACCAAACAGCACGATCATTTTTTCAATACGCTGTTTCTCGATGCATGGATCGGCCTGGCGGTAACGCATATCATGCGCCTGTTTATCATTCAAACAGGATTGCTCAAGCTGAATGTGCAGAAGCAGATCATCTTCATCATCACATCTACTTTTCTATTCGCGCTGGTATTCGCGTTCATCTCTGCTTCGCTGGAATATACGTTCGAGTGGGAGTCTGCCGGTGCCGGCCCCAAGTTCCATATCAAGGTACTCGCGAACCTGCTGGCCTGCTTCCTCTTCCTCACCATCTGGAACCTGATCTACCTCGTGTACCATTTCGTGATGAAAAGCAGGGAGGAGCAACTCGACCGCATCAAGCTGCAGAGCACCGTGAAAGAACTGGAACTAAAAACCATCAAGGCGCATATCAACCCGCATTTTATATTCAACGCCCTGAACAGCATCCGTGCATTGGTGGATGAGAATCCCGGCCGTGCACGAACAGCGATCACAGAGTTGAGTAATATCCTGCGCAGCAGCATGCAGGCGGAAAAAGCGGAGACCACACCACTGGAGAAAGAACTGAATATCGTAAAGGACTACCTTGCGCTCGAACACATTCGGTTCGAAGACAGGCTGCGGGTGGAGTACGAGATCGATGAAGACACGTTGGACCAGCCAGTGCCGCCGATGATGCTGCAGACCCTCGTGGAGAACGCCATCAAGCACGGCATCAGCAAGCACGTGGATGGCGGATCGATCAAGATCATATCCGATTTCAGGAATAATCACCATGAGCTCATCGTACAGAATACGGGCAAGCTCAATGGCACTTATAACTACGATGGCTTCGGCCTCACCAGTACACAGAACAGGTTGAAGCTGCTCTACGGCCCGAAGGCCAGCTTCCAGATCATGGATAAAAACGGGAATATGGTGGAAGCAAGAGTGCTGATGCCTGTCGAGAACACATAACCAGGACAACTATGAACAATATGCCGATTAAAACACTGATCATTGACGACGAGCGCCTCGCCCGGAATGAATTGCGCAAACTGCTTTCGGAGTTCCCCGATATCGAAGTGATCGACGAGGCGACGAATGTAGACGAAGGCGTGGAGAAGATCGACCTGCTGAGCCCCGACCTGATCTTCCTGGACATACAGATGCCGGGTAAGACGGGCTTCGACCTGTTGCAGGAAGTAGAGCGGGCACCCCGCGTGATCTTTACTACAGCATACGACGAGTACGCCTTGAAGGCATTCGAAGTGAACGCGTTTGACTACCTGCTCAAACCGGTAGAACCGAAGCGACTCAGCGACGCGTTACAAAAGCTCAATTACGAGATCAGCCGCGAGAAAGCAGACGAGGGTGGCATATTCAACCGCGGACCACTTACCGAGAACGACCAGGTGTTTGTGAAGGACGGTGAGCGTTGCTGGTTCGTTAAGCTGAGCGAGATCCGCCTGTTCGAAAGCGTGGGTAACTACGCGAAGGTATTCTTCAGCACCAACAAGCCACTCATCCTGAAATCGCTGAACGCGCTGGAGGAAAGGCTCGACGACCGTATGTTCTTCCGCGCCAACCGGAAACATATCATCAACCTGCGCTGGATAGAGCGGATAGAACCTTATTTCAATGGCGGGCTGCTCGTGGAACTGAAAGGAGGAGAGAAGATAGAAGTGAGCAGGCGGCAGACGGTGAAATTTAAGGAGATGATGAGCCTGTGATTAATTTGATAATGTGATGATGTGATAATGTGGTAATGCAGGAATGCGATAATTTGCGATTGATTTGAAAGGTTGTGTAACAGCAGCCTTTTTTAATAACCAAAGCACAACAACTATGAGACTGTCGATGTTGCCACTCGTGGTACTGGTATTTTTGATCTGCTGTAAGACCGCCTCTGTTCCTAAAGGGGAAGCCGTTTCCATCAATGCGAAAGAAGTAGCGCGAATAGAAACCGTACTGTCCGATGACAATATGCAGGGACGCAAAGCCGGCACGCCTGGCATCGATAAGGCCGCGGATTTCATCGCCCAGGAGTTCCGCGGCGCGGGGCTGGAATTATTCCCCGGGCTTTCCACCTATAAGCAGGAGTTCTCGATGCTGCACCCGAAGCACGTGTTCACCGCGGCGGTGATCAACGGCAGCCCTGCTGATCAGAAGGATGTGATCGTTGTAACACAGAGAGCCGGTGCCTCCATTACCGAGGCGTCTGGTTATGAAAAGGTATATATCAAAGCGGGGCAGAACCTGTTCGCTGAAGCCCGGAAGTACGTGGGCGGAAGTAAGAATTACCTGATCGTGGTGGATACCTCGCACCGGAAGAACTTCGGCAGGCTCACGGGTTATAGAAGGCCATCGTTTCCTTCACCCGCTACACAGGTATTTATGTTGACTGAAAACGAACCACAGTCATTCTCTGTCACTTCCAGGCATAACATATCGGTAGTAAAGATGGCCAACGTGATCGGCGTGTTACCGGGCAAGAGTAAGAAAGACGAGTTCGTTGTCTTCTCGGCGCACCACGACCACATCGGCATTGGTAAACCTACTCCTGAAGGAGACTCTATTTATAATGGCGCGAACGATGACGCGGCAGGTACTACCGCGGTGATCATGCTGGCCCGTCATTTCAGGGCGATGAACGATAATGAAAGGACGCTGGTGTTCGTGACGTTCACCGCGGAAGAGATGGGTGGCTTCGGTTCACAGTATTTCTCCAAACAACTGGATCCCGCTAAGGTGATGGCGATGTTCAATATCGAGATGATCGGTACCGAAAGCAAATGGGGCAAGAACTCGGCCTATATCACCGGTTACGACAAAACGGATATGGGCGCGATACTGCAGAAGAACCTGGAAGGAACAGGTTTCACTTTCCATCCCGATCCATACCCTAAAGAGGAATTGTTCCTCCGTTCCGATAACGCCACGCTGGCGCGGTTGGGTGTGCCGGCACATACCATTTCCACGTCAAAGATGGACATTGAAAAGTATTACCATACCGCCGACGACGAGATCGGCACGCTGGACATGGAGAACATGGCCGCGATCATCCGCGCGATCGCGATGAGTTCGAAAGGGATTGTGAGTGGGAAAGAGACGCCGACGCGAGTGAAGAATTAAGAGTTAATAATTAAGAATTAAGTGGTTCACTTTTTATAAGTGAGCCACTTTTGTTTGAATAAGGTTTCACGCAAAGTACGAAAGAGAGCAAAGGCGCAAAGTTTACCTTTTCGCTTTTCACCATTGGCCACCTGCCTGCCGGCAGGTTCACCCGGTCACTTTGCGCCCTGTAAATAACTTCCTCCCTCCCAATTAATAGTTGTTCCTTTAAAGGTTGGCATTAAAGTCAACTCTCCCTATGCGCTATCTACTTGTCCTGGCTTGCCTTGCCGTTGGCCTTCATTCCTTTGCCCAGAACCTTACATCCTACTACGATTCCGGTAAAAAGAAATACGGTTATAAAGACGCCACTGGAAAGGTGGTGATCCCTGCCACTTATGAATATGCAGGTATGTTTTATGATGGGTTGGCGATGGTAGAAGAGCCGGCTGATAAATATGGCTATATCGATGTCACCGGTAAAATGGTGATCCCCGCTATGTACAGTAAGGCCAGCTCTTTTTCGGCCGGTATGGCCGCGGTGTCCGATGGCAAGGTGTATTTCTACATCGATAAAACGGGGAAGAAGAAGCTGCCGCAAAGCTATACACACGCACGGGCTTTCAGCAATGGCTACGCCGCTGTGATGAACGCGGATTCGCTGGGGGGCTATATCAATACTGCGGGAATGATGGTCATCCCTTACCAGTACAAGGAGTATGGCGATTTCGGCGAAGGGCTGGCGTTCATCAGGCGCGGAGACAAGTGGGCCGCGATCAACGCGAAGAACGAAGTGAAGTTTGAAAAAGAAGCCATCCGTATCTGGAAATATGAAAATGGATTTGCCGCTATACAATTAAAGGATAGGGGCATCTATAACTACGGTGCAGAATGGAGCTTTCTCAATAAAAAAGGAGGGTTGTTGAGCAGCGACAGGTTCGAGATGATAGCACCCTTCAAAGGAAAAACAGCCATCGTACAGCAATACGACGAGTCTGACCGGCAACTATATTACGGCGCCGTTGATACTTCCGGCAAGATCGTTTTACCATTTGTATATACTACGCTCTCCAGGGCCGGTAACCACTTCTTATACTCGAAGGAAAAAGATTTCATGAAGCAGTGGGAAGGACTCATCAATTCATCCTTCATGGAAGTGACCCGTGACAACTACAAGGTCTCGCAGAATATCGGCGATTCGCTGTTCGTCGTTACCGTCAAACCCACTTCCAAATACCTGAACAGCAAAGTGACCCTGTTGAACACTACGGGCAAGGAGTTGGTGCCCCAGGAGTACAACTACGAGTACATACGCCATACCAAGACCCCGCTGGTCATCTTTTTCACTGAGATTGGAGGCCGGCTATCCGGCAGTATTTACAGCATGAAAAAAGGGTTGATCAGGAAGACGGCTATGGCACCAGACCGGAAATACGAGCTGTTCATAGATACGGACGACAATGCAGACGTTCCAATCATGGATTACGAAGGGAAACCCCTGCTGGATAAATCTTTCAAAGTGATGTACCACGGTTCTTACCGGAACGCGGGGGCCGATGCAGACCGGTTTGAAAGGGTAAAGAGAAAAAGCGCCCCGGGAAAAGACTCTACGTGGTTCTTCGATAAGAAGTCAAGAAAGCTGGTGGCACTGAAGTATTTCGTCCTGGAAGACGATGATTTTTCTGATGGCCTGCTGAAGGTGACCAACGACTTTAACGCCGATGAGTATAGTACTGATGGCAAAACCAAATATGGCTTTATCGATTCGAACTTCAGGCTGGTGGTGCCGATGGTGCACGTGGAAGCAAAGAACTTCAGGGAGGGCCGGAGCCGTACCCGGAAAGAAGATGCATTTGGTTGGGGCGTGTACGGTTACATAGACAAGACGGGAAAAGCAGTGGTCAAACCAATGTATAAGGAGGCGACCGACTTTGAGAATGGGTATGCTATCGTACAGGGAAGCAAAATAACCGATCCTGTACTCGTGATCGATCGCACAGGGAAAGTAAAGACAACGATCGCGGATGCGGCGTTTACATCAATCGCAAGGGTTGACAAAGACGGGCTGCTGTTTTTAGAAGGCCCTTCCGGCAAATGGGGCTTATGGAATTTGCAAGGACAGAATCTTATTCCCGCGGAATACAGTATTCCCGAGGGCGACTATATTTTGCGTTTTAAGGACGGTAAGGTAAACCTGGTGAAAGACGGTAAGAAGTATACGTTCGATCAAACGGGGAAGATGCTATAGCGCTGGTGCCTGTTCACCCAACGGGTGCCCGGCAAGTGTAAAGAATTGAAGTGGTTCACTTTTTAAAAGTGAGCCACTTTCGTTTATTGGGGTCCAGGGCGAAGGGTTTCACGCAAAGTACCGGAAGGGAGCAAAGGCGCAAAGTTTGACTTTTGATTTTTCACGTCGCTGTATTTTCTTTGATTTGCATTATCAATCTATAGCCATGGAGCTAGCGCCCGCTCAAAATGTAAATGCCGGTACACGCATCGGTTCGATGGTATTGGACCATATTTTCATGACTCTTATTGTAGTCTTGTTTATGGTCCCTATGATGATCATCGGGATCTTCGGAACCATGCAGGAAGCATTTACGGTCAGCCACGAACAGAACGACGTCCCCGTATTCGGTGGTTCGGGATTCTATATTTTCCTGTTTGGATTCTCCCTGTACTTCTGCAAGGACGGGTTGCGTGGAAGGAGCCTGGCAAAGCGAATACTAAAATTACAGGTGGTGAATAACAGGAGCGGGTTACCCGCGTCACCGTGGCGCTGCCTGGTGAGAAACCTGTTCTGTATCATCTGGCCGGTAGAGGCAATCGTTACGCTGGTGAACCCGGCAAGAAGACTGGGGGACCGCGTAGCGGGCACACGCGTGGCCAGTTACGATTCATTGACTGCTCCTAAGCCACCGGTGAATTGGCTGCAATTCTTCTTGTCGTTAATTGTTATATTCCTCTTGCTGGTCACGGTGACATTGGCATTGCCTTCTTTTAAGATGGACCAGGTAAAATACGTGGAGTCTTCCTACAATGAAGGAGAAAGCCGGCAATTGGAGAACAAGCTTTCGGGCAGCCTGGCACAGTTCCTCGACGTAAGCGTGAAGGTGTTTGATAAAGTGGAAAAAGGTAAAGTGAAGTACGTATCCGTGATTTGTCATTTGCGTGAGAACTATCTTACCGATCCCGAAGAGTCTTCAGAACTGCAGGAACTCATAAAGGACGAGGTGTATGCCGCCTACCGCCGGGAAGATATTACGGGAATAGTCAAAATGGTTTACGAGGGCAGGCGGAATTTCCAGATGCGTACGTTCTATATTGGTAGATGAGGAGCGTCGGTTTCTAAAAAAGGATTTCACGCAAAGTAGCAGAAGAGAGCGAAGGCCGCAAAGCCTGGCTTTTTTTCATTAACTTTTCACATCCTCACACCTCCACATACTCCCCCGTCTCATGCAGGAACTCGAACAAGCGGTTCTGCAAACGGAAGTCGTCGTCCCTTTCGAGTAACAGGTTGATCGTATCGCCGCCACCATTCTCAGCGATCGCGACTGATTTGTATGTTTCCGGGTAACGTGCCGCGTATTCATCCTGACGGTAGAACCTGGAGATGGGCAGTAATTCATAGCCCTCCAGGTCAAGCGCCTTGCGCAGGTAATTGTTCTTGAATATCCGGGGAAAGACCACGTTCAGTTCTATCTCTTTCTTCCTGAACTTATCGTCTTCCAGCATGCCTTCCGTTACTACAGGTTCTTCCCGCTCCAGCCTTTCCGCTTTCGCGTAATAATATTTATCCTCCTGCGATTCGGTATAGCTTAATTGGGACGTGCGTTTGGAATTGATCTCCTGTTGTGCCTTGGCGTCGTACAATTCCTGTTTGATGCGAATGTTCAATAACTGCGCTGAGCTGAACTTCATTTGCCCCGGGAAGTATTTCTCCAGCGCGTCCTTCACATACTGGTTCACGATGATACTCCCCTGCGCGGAGTAAGAATACATATCGGCGTCCGTGGTAAGGCAAAAGCATTTGGGATAGATCGTAACGCCCATGTAGAGGTCAGGATATTTCTTCTCGATTGCGGTGCCCGCGGCTTCGAACTGGTTGTAACTGGAGATTTTCTGTTTAACCACGCCGTAGCCCCGCTTCGTGAATTCCCTGAACCGGTAGTCGTATTCCTGGTTGGAAAAATCGAGGTCTTTCACCAACGTGTCGTACTCAACCTGCAGGATGAAATATTTCGTGGAAGTCTTTAGTTTCTTTAACCGGAGCGTTACGGGGTGATAGACGTGCGGCGGCAATTTGAACTGTTCCAGTATGGAACGCACATTTTCACTGACCAGTAACGTGGGGTAGTAAGAGAACGAACTGAACCGGGGGACCTCGTAAAGGCGGTCCGGCCCTTCCTGCAGCGAGCCGTTCTCCAGTACCAGGGATTCGTTGATGGTGAGTAGTCCACGTCCTTCCTGGAAATCACCGAACGGGTTATGGTCACTCACTTCCAGTTCGGGTGTGAGGCCGTGGATGTCGAGCTTGATGGGTTCGAGGTAGTAATAGCGTTGCGCGTAGTTGAATTTATCTTTAAAGATTTGTTCAAGCGTTTTGTTCTCTATGATAGGCAGCACCACTTTCTGGTAGATGACTAACTGGTTGTTGTGGATCGTCTCACCGTTGAAAACCTTGTCGAAGTCTTTGTCCGAATATTCTTTGATGGTCTGGCTGTCGTAGTCGTTCGCGGGTACCGTTTTAATATC
The DNA here is from genome assembly GCA_021323155.1 of Chitinophagaceae bacterium. Lineage (GTDB taxonomy): Bacteria > Bacteroidota > Bacteroidia > Chitinophagales > Chitinophagaceae > JAEZDC01. The sequence continues at coordinate 9,776 of JAJTCI010000048.1, forward strand.
GTACTTCTCCTGCAGTTCCTTTGTCAGCAGCGGGTGATCCTCTGCCACGAATAGTTTTTTGGCGTATTTCACGATGAACTCTTCCGTGATGGGCAGGCTGCGGTTCCTGGCCAGGTAGTACCAGTCCAGTCTTTTTTTGAAGCGTTCTATCTTCTCCGTCGTCCATTTGATCGATTCATTCCAGGCCAGTTCAGACCAGCTGAAGCGGTTTTCATAAGCTGCGAGGAATTCGATGTCCCAGTCGAGCGTTTTGTTCTTGCTGATAGAGATCCAGTCCAGCTCGTATTCGAATTGGCGGATAAAGTCTTTGTCCAGGGGGTGGAATTCACAGGTATGCGAGAGGAAGATATCCCAGTAGAATTCCAGGAAGATGTCCTGCTGGCTGGGTTTGTTGGTGTTGCCGGAGAAGAGGTTTTTGAACATTGCGTTAACTGGTAAAGCTTTCAATGGTTTTATTCGAAGTACTTTTCTGCCAATCGTACTCAGTCAATCTAGCGGGTGTAGAATGAAGTCCTTAATTTTTGAGTTTACGTTTTCTCCCGTTGCAGAAAATGCAATACTTCCATTATTCTTAAAATGAACAGTATATTCAACCCAGTCCGGGTCCTTTGCTTCGTCGAATTCAAGCATCGCCTTCATTTTGCGTTCGCAATTTACTCCTGGTATAGACCGCTGGTGTTGAATATAGATAGATTTTTTATTTGGGAGAAGGATTTTCGTGTTGCCATCATGAACTGTAAGTACATCCATAAATTCTGTTGAGTTCGTCTCGCGCATCCTGTACTTACGTTTGTAAAGGTGCAGGTAGATCGCCCATTCCCGTAGTGTCCTTGAAGCTGGCACCGCGCCGCTGGCTTTTGCAAACAGCTTTTGATTCATTACCGGAATAGGACCGCTGTTAACAACCAGTTGCCTGGACCTCAAGTCCAGGTCAAAGTCTACGTATTGGCCAAGGCTGCCTGCCAGGGTCCGGCAGTTAAGCAAACTATCACCGGATAATTTAATATCACCCGGTAAAAATTCATAGGTGAAAACAATTTCCCCGGGAATGGTTAATACGCCCCGGGTTGGCTCG
>JAJTCI010000049.1 GCA_021323155.1 Chitinophagaceae bacterium
GTTTCCAGCGTGGTGGTTGGATTCAACGCTTTTATCGCCTTGATGGTATTGTACCAGATGATAGACCCGCCGTCCTTCAGTTCATCGCGGTCTACCGAAGTGATGACCGCGTGTTTCACCTTCATCAGGTGAATCGCTTCCGCTACACGCTGCGGTTCGTTCCAGTCCACCGCTTCCGGCCTGCCTGTCGCAACCGCGCAGAAGCCGCAGCTGCGGGTACACACGTTGCCAAGGATCATGAAAGTTGCTGTGCCTTCGCCCCAGCACTCGCCCATGTTCGGGCAGTTACCGCTTTCACATATGGTGTGGAGTTTATGCTGGTCTACCAGTCCCCTTACATGGCGATAACTCTCACCGATGGGTAACTTAACACGAAGCCAGGATGGTTTTTTTGGTTTCTCTTCAACAACGGCTGATATGATCGGGAGTTCCTGCATGTATTGCGTTTGAACGTTCAAAAGTTCGAATGTTCAATCGTTAAGAGAGGCCATCCGACCGCGAACTATTGAACCGTAACTTTTCGATGGCAAAAATAACTCAGTTTCGCCTACCAAACGTGAGTGCAGCGTAAGCGTTGAAAAAGAAACGCTTTTCCTTGTTCATCAGCAGGATGGGCATCTTCTTGGAATAGAACTCAGCATTCAGGCCGATCTCCAGGGCTGAGAGCAGGTCATTATACCGCCCGTAATCAAACCGGAAAGCGGTACGCAGGTGCACGCCGGGCACGAACTGCATTTCGCCGAATCCTTTTAAAGGCATACCACCGAGGATGGCTGTAGGATCTGTGAAGTATTTGGAGGTGGTATCGCCGTACTTGACGTTACGGTTAATACCGCTGGCGTCCTGGATCTTGATGTAATAAGGCTTAAGCAGGCCGGCCGATATGCCGCCACCATAAATGGCCGAAACAGCAATACCGTTCTTGTTGCCTTTACTGCCTACCGTCACCTGTTTTCCGTAACCGAGTTTGGCGTAGTAAAAGTTGTTGATCTTTCCGAAGATATATGGGCTTCCGAAATTGAATGTGAGGTCAGTGGGAATTCTCTCTTCCTTGGCATGTTTGCGTTCGCCGATCTCGAGCCAGTAGAGGTCCGCTTTTCTCAACACTTTCATCCGGCCCAACTCAAGAAACACTCCATAACCATCGGTGTTGAGCTTGATGCCAAACGCTGTCTGCCTGGCAAAGACGATAGCTCCCTCTTCGGCCTGCTTCTGCAATAGTTTGACGCGCTCTTTCCGCTCAGCTTTTCTTTGCGACCTGGAATCGGGTTTCTGCGCAAACAGGAAAACAGGGGCTAGTGCAAGGATCAATAAAACAATCTTCTTCACCGGGTTAAATTTGTTGCCTGTAAATTTATACAAAAATACGATCAATGACCTGTGAAGTAATATATAAAGGCGGGCTGCGCACGGAAATGAAGCACCTGCAGAGTGGGACGGTGATAGAGACCGACGCCCCTACCGACAACCAGGGCAAAGGGGAACGTTTCTCTCCCACCGACCTGATGGCTTCTTCGCTGGGGAGCTGTATGATCACGACCATGGCCATCCGCGCGGCGGATATGAACCTGGACTTTGACGGCACGCGGATCGAGGTGCTGAAGATCATGAGCACAGATGCGCCGAGGCGGGTAGCAGGGATCAAAGCAGACCTGTATTTTACCGGCGCATTCTCAGCCACGGAAGAACAAAAGGAACAACTGGTGCGGATCGCAAGGAACTGCCCCGTGGAGAAAAGCCTGCATCCCGATATTAAGGTAGAGGTGAATTTTCATTGGTGACAAGGAAAGTCAGTGGGTCATTGAGACATTCAGTCAATTAGGATTGCCCTACTTTCTGGCTTAGTGACTTGATGGCTTACTGACTTACTCTACGATTTCCCCTTCCAAATCGTAATCATAAGCCTTCGTGATCTTCACGTTGACAAAATCACCTATTGGAAGTTTCTTATTGGTGGTAATGACCACCTCGTTGTCTACTTCCACCGAATCAAACTCGGTGCGGCCAAGATAACGGCCTGCTTCTTTTTTATCAACGATCACCTTGTAGGTATTACCGATCTTTTCCTGGTTCTTTTCGTAACTGATCTCCTGTTGCACTTCCATGATCTCCTGTGCACGACGTTCTTTTTCCGCGGAAGGGATATTGTCTTCCATATCGTAAGCCGGCGTGTTCTCTTCATGGCTGTATGAGAAGATACCAACACGGTCGAAACGTTGCGCCTGTAAGAAGGCTTTGAGTTCCTCCACGTCGTCCAGTGTTTCGCCGGGGTAGCCCGCTATAAGGGTGGTTCGTAAGCAAATGCCCGGTACTTTCTCTCTTACCGCTGCAATCAGGTCTTCCATTTCCGGGCGCGTGATCTGCCTGCGCATCGCCTGCAGCATATTGTTGCTGGCGTGTTGCAGGGGCATATCGAGGTAATTGCAGATGTTTGGTCGGTCGCGCATCACGTCCAGCACTTCCAGCGGGAACTTGTGCGGGTAGGCATAGTGCAGGCGGATCCATTCCAATCCTTTGACATCCGCGAGGCGGTTCATCAAATCACCCAATGCGCGTTTCTTATAAATATCCAGGCCATAGTAAGTGAGCTCCTGCGCGATCAGCATCACTTCCTTCACGCCTTTCTTCACCAGGCTCTCCGCTTCGGTAACCAGATCATCCATCGAGCGGCTGACATGTTTACCGCGCATCAGTGGAATGGCGCAGAAACCACAGGTGCGGTTACAGCCTTCCGATATCTTGAGGTAAGCGTAGTGCTTAGGGGTGGAAAGCATTCTTTCGCCCAGCAACTCAGCTTTATAGTCCGCATCGAATTGCTTCAGGATGAGGGGCAGTTCAAGCGTACCAAACCACGCGTCCACTTCGGGGATCTCGGCTTCAAGGTCGCCACGGTAGCGTTCGCTGAGGCACCCGGTGACGTATACTTTGTCAAGCCTGCCTTTTTTCTTGAGGGATACCTGGTCAAGGATGGTATTGATGCTTTCTTCTTTGGCCTTATCGATAAAGCCGCAGGTATTCACCACTACGATGTTGTGATCGAGCTTACCGCTTTCATGCACCACGTCGATCTCGTTGGCCAGGAGCTGGCCGCTGAGCACTTCGCTGTCCACGAGGTTCTTGCTACAACCCAGCGTGATGATGTTGACTTTATCTTTTTTGAGTGTCCTGGCCTTCATGAGGCGGCAAAGGTAGCGGAGGGGAAGTGAATGGTGACGCGAGAAAGGTGAAAGAAGGGTGAAATGGTGAATGGGCAATGGTGAATAGTGATTAGCAAAGCTCGACGTGGCTCCCTGCACACGGCTAGTCAGCAATTCTGAATCTCAACCGCTCATTCACCACTCACCATTCACTATCACGTCGACACATTTAACAACTACTTGATACAAAGCGGTTCTAAACTTGCGTTTGAGGATGATCACCCAAATCATCCGCTGATGAAAGTCCTGCTTGCCCTTGCTGCATTCATGCTGGCACTTGCCGTTACCGCGCAACCTTATAACAGAGCCTTAGGTGTTAAGTTCCCGGTGGGAACGGGGATCACTTACAAGAAATTCATTAGTGAAAAATCGGCCCTGGAATTCCAGGCAGTGTACGCGCGGGAAAGTTTCCGTACCGCCGGGTTGTATGAATTCCATTTCCCGTTTACTAAAGCTGAGGGGCTGACCTGGTATGTAGGTCCCGGCGTTCACGTTGCGTTCTACAAATCCGAATACCAGAAGACCTATAGCAGTAAGATGGACCTTGGCATCGATGGGGTGCTGGGACTGGATTACAAGTTCGCGGCATTACCTATCAACCTCAGCCTGGACTGGCAGCCTTCTTTCAGCTTCACCGGCAACTCCGGCGCCCAGGCGGCCTACGGCGGTGTGGCTTTGCGTTATGTGTTCTAAATGAGGCAAATAGATAAAGATTGGCACGGTTTTCTTAGTCATGCAATTACTAAATCAAAAATGACTTATGAAAAAGATCCTATGCCTGGCTGTTTTCAGCTTTATTATCGGCAATGCGGCGTTCAGCCAGAACACCGGTTCCTCTTACACGACAGCACTCGGTGCTAAGTTCTATCCCGGAGCGATCACCATAAAACACTTTACGAAGCCCAACAGGGCCCTCGAAGGCCTCGGGTACTTCTGGCAGCACGGTTTCCGTTTTACGGGGCTGTACGAGATCCACGGCGACTTTACCGGTGCCCCGGGACTGAAATGGTATATCGGGCCTGGTGCGCACATCCAGGTCTGGAATGACGAGTGGAAGAAGGCTTATCCTACCCGTGATGGTGGTGTAGGATTGGGAATCGATGGCGTATTGGGACTGGATTACAAGATCAAAGGCGCGCCGATCAACCTGAGCCTCGACTGGCAACCCTCTTTCAATTTTGTTGGATACAATTATTTCCAGGGAGATTGGGGTGGATTCGCGGTGCGCTACACCTTCTAGGAGGCATTGGGCACTTACTTTATACAGGAGACCTTCCCAACAGGAGGGTCTCTTTGTTTCTGAACTATTCCGGGGGCTGCCTGCTCATGGAACTCAAGTGGGAGTCGAGTGGGAGTCGTGTGGGAGTTGGGTGGGAGTCACTCCCTGCTCATTTAGCTGTCAGGTTGGGGTTGTCGTTGACTACGCGGGTGAAACAACCTGACAAGTTTGAATATCAACGAAATGATTACCAGGCAAAAAGAAAACCATTGCGGGAAACTAACCTGGCTGGTTGGCGACTTAGCTCTTTTCGAGGTTGAACAGGCTGTCCACGAACTCGTGTTTGTCGAAGATCAGCAGGTCCTCCATCTTTTCGCCTACGCCGATGTACTTGACGGGTATCCTGAACTGGGCGGCGATAGCCAGTACTACCCCACCCTTGGCCGTTCCATCTAATTTGGTGATAGCCAGTGTATTTACATCGGTTGCCGCAGTAAAATGTTTAGCCTGTTCCAGTGCGTTCTGGCCGGTGGATCCGTCCAGAACGAGTACCACTTCGTGGGGTGCGCCGGGAATGACCTTCTGGATGACGCGCTTGATCTTGGTGAGTTCGTCCATCAGGTGGGCCTTGTTGTGCAGGCGGCCCGCGGTGTCGATTATCGCCACGTCCACCCCTTTGGCTACGGCGCTCTGTACGGTATCGAAAGCTACAGCCCCGGGATCCGAGCCCATGGCCTGCTTTACGATGGGCACGTTTACCCTTTCGCTCCAGATGGTGAGCTGGTCCACCGCGGCGGCGCGGAAGGTGTCCGCAGCACCCAGTATGACATTTCTGCCGGCCCTTTTGTAATTATAGGCGAGCTTACCGATAGTAGTTGTCTTGCCCACGCCATTCACACCGACCACGAGGATGATATATGGTTTGGTTCCCGCGGGCGTTTCGAAGTTGCGGAAGCCCTGGTCAGGCGCGTCTACCAGGATGTTCTTTATTTCTTCCTGTAAGATGCGGTTGAGTTCGGAGGTACTCACGTATTTATCCCTGGCAACGCGATCTTCGATCCGCTTGATGATCTCGATGGTGGTATCGATCCCTACGTCGGCACTGACGAGTGCGTTCTCGAGTTCGTCGAGTACTTCTTCATCCACGGTGGTCTTGCCGGCAATGGCCTTGGTGATCTTCGAGAAGAAATTCTCCTTGGTCTTTTCGAGACCCTGGTCAAGACTTTCTTTTTCTTTCTTACCGAATAAGTTTCCAAAAAGGCCCATAGCGAATGTTGTTAGTTCAGTATTGACAGCGAAGGTGCGGATAATCGGGATGATTAAAACAAAAAGCCATCAGTCGGCTGACTGATAGCTTTCAATATTGTAACGCCGGATCGATTATTTCGCCGCTAAGAAATCTTTCACTTTATCCTTGTGCACGATCGCCTCTTTAAAGGTGTATGCACCGGTCTTTGGGCTGCGTACAGCCTTGATCACTTTGCTCCAGTTCTTTGCTTCAGCGGCTGCCTTCTGGTCTTTGGTCTTGATCGCCGTTTTTGCTGCTTTTGCCATGACTACTTAAAATTATTAGTTGATTAGTGGACCTGGTAACCGTTGCCCGGTTACTTGATCTCTTTGTGTACGGTTACTTTCTTCAGGTTCGGGTTGAACTTTTTGAGTTCGATACGCTCGGGCGTGTTCTTTTTGTTCTTCACCGTGATGTAACGGCTGGTACCCGGAACACTCGTATTCTTTTGCTCGGTACATTCGAGGATAACCTGGACCCTGTTGCCTTTCTTTGCCATCGTCTGAACGATTTATGGATATTTGATAAATTAGATTTTTACTCCCTCAGCGCGCATTTCCTTGATCACAACACCCAGACCACGCTTGTTGATGGTGCGGATGGAATCAGCGGTGAGCTTTAAGGTGATCCAGCGATCTTCTTCAGCGAAAAAGAAACGCTTGGTCTGCAAATTCGGAAGAAAACGACGCTTGGTCTTGATGTTCGAATGTGAAACAGTGTGACCACCAATGGGTTTCCTGCCTGTTACCTGACATACTCTGGCCATGATTGAAATTGTTTTACCCGATTTTTCGGGACGGCAAAGGTCGGTAAATACAGCGAACTACCAAAACAAAAATGATAAAATTTGTAGTATTTCTTAACAGGTGAAGGGGAATTTAACGAAGTTACAGGTTACAGGTTACAGGTTACAGGTTGCAGGTTGCAGGTTACAGGTTGCAGGTGGCACCCTCCCCATAGGGTTTGTTCGGGCAAGGGTTGCAAGGTGCAGGAGGCAAGTTGCAGGGTGGAACGGTTTAACCAGGAGAGCAGGTGTTCGGAGCGACCGGGGGAAATGGCGGAAGCATATATACCGGAGGTTCAACTGGTCCCGACTCAAAAATCAGCAGGCAAACTATCAATATTCAATTCATCCCAGCTGACGTGCGCCCCGACGCTAAGACAGGGTCGCCAGGCCTTCAACCACGAGTCAGGGTACAGTGAACCCTTCGTTAAGGTTGGAGGACATCCCAAGGTAACATATGGGCCCATTACCGGTCATCACAGGTACATACGGGGAAGCATCTCTATATGTGCTCTATAAGTGCTCTATAAGTACTCTATATGTGCTCTATATGTCCGGGTAGCCCAGTGGCAACTGCGGGTGGGTGTATGAAACCAAGGCATATAAATGCTGTATTTGGCAATTGTCCTGGTCATCACTGTAATGATGTAACCGGATGCGCTGGAATGCAAGCCCCCCCCCTTTACCAGTCCGCAGAAGTTTTTTCCCCAGATTAATCCTGCCTGTCAGCTGCAACTTGTAACAGGCAACATGTAACCTGCAACCTGAAACTTGCCTATCTTGCACCTGATAATTAATGCCATGTTCCTGAACCTGAATCTAGACCTACTCAACCACTGACCGCTCTCCTATTCCCGGAGGTATTTCTATTATTAATTATCAATCATCAGTACATTATGGTCGCAAATATTTTGTCTGACAAGACGCAGTATTACCTGCAACTGGAGTCGCAATTCGGGGCACACAATTATCATCCCCTGCCTGTAGTGCTGGAAAGAGGTGAAGGGGTTTTTGTCTGGGATGTAGACGGGAAGCGTTATTTCGACTTCCTGAGCGGTTATTCCGCCATCAACCAGGGACATTGCCACCCAAGGATCGTCAACGCGCTGGTGGAGCAGGCAAAACGGCTGACGCTTACTTCCAGGGCGTTCCACAGCAATTTGCTGGGTGAGTACGAAAAGTTCATCACGGAATACTTCGGGTACGAAAAGGTGCTGCCGATGAATACGGGCGTTGAGGGAGGCGAAACCGCTATCAAGCTCGCGCGGCGCTGGGGTTATGTGAAGAAGGGCATCCCTGATAACCAGGCGAAGGTGATCTTCGCCGGGGGCAATTTCTGGGGGCGTACACTGGCCGCCATCTCCTCCTCTACCGATCCTGCCAGCTACAAAGCGTTCGGTCCATATATGCCGGGGTTCGAGATCGTACCCTATAACGACCTCGCGGCGCTCGAAAAAGCCTTCCAGGACACCAACGTGGCCGCGTACATGGTAGAACCCATCCAGGGCGAGGCGGGCGTGGTAGTGCCGGATTTTGGCTACCTGCAGGGCGTAAGGGACCTGTGCAACGAATACAACGTGCTGTTCATCGCGGACGAGATACAGACCGGCCTGGGACGTACCGGTAAGATGCTGGCCTGCGACCACGAAAACGTGCGGCCTGACATACTGGTCCTGGGTAAAGCGCTTAGTGGCGGCGTACTTCCCGTATCGGCGGTACTGGCGGACGATCACGTGATGATGAATATCAAACCCGGGGAGCATGGTTCCACTTATGGTGGCAACCCGCTGGCCTGCGCCGTAGCCATGGAGGCGCTGAAAGTACTGCGTGAAGAAGGCATGGTGGAGAACGCGGCTGCTATGGGCCTGTTGTTGCGGGAAGAATTGGAAAAGCTGGAATCACCATTCATTCGCACTGTGCGCGGTAAAGGACTGCTGGACGCGATCGTTATCGAACATAGCAACAAAGATGCTGCCTGGCAACTATGCCTGGCCCTGAAAGAAAACGGTTTGCTTGCCAAGCCTACCCATGGCGATAAGATCCGCTTTGCGCCACCACTGGTGATCAATGAAGCGCAAATAAAAGAGTGCGTGGAGATCATTCACAAGAGCATGGATGTCCTGGCAAGCTGAGTTTTTACCAGGCAATGAATCATCATAAATAAAAATCCCGGTCAAACGACCGGGATTTGTTTTGAATACTATTTAGCTGGCGTGTGCTTAATGTTTCACAAACCGGTGGACTGCTGTTTCACATCCATTGGCGCAAACCGCTTTGATCACGTAGGTGCCCTGTGCCAGTGACTGAACATTCAGTTGGACCTGGTTATCTCCTATCGCGAGTTGCGTTGAATGTTGCATCACTACTTTACCAGTGAGGTCGGTGACCTGTATGGTGACCTTTTCCGCTGCCGGTGAACCAATGATCATATTCAGCTCGGTACGGGCCGGGTTTGGATACACGCTACTGAGTGTGACCGCTGTGATCCTTGACTTCAGCAATACCACACCCGAGTAAGTGAATTTGCCATCCTTATCGATCTGCTTCAGCCTGTAATAATTGCTACCCGCTACCGGTTTCTCATCGTTGTACTGGTAGTTGAGGGCTGTGTTGCTATTACCATTCTCGGCCTTAGAAGCAATGTGTGCGATCGCGCTGTACGTACGGCCGTCCACACTTCTCTCGAGGTCGAACCCACGGTTATTGGATTCGGTAGAGGTCACCCAGCTCAGCTTATTGGCTGTACCCATGCGCTCACCTTTAAATTCGGCCAGCGTTACCGGTAACGCGTTACCCGTGATCATGAGGTTGTAAGTGCCCTGGCTGGCTACACCTGAACCATAACCGAATACACGGAAATAATAGGTTTCGCTTGCATTGAGGCCGGTCAGTGAAACTGTTTCGTTGCCTGCACCACCTGTCGCATCCGCACAACCCACCTCGGTAAGCGATCCGCAGGCACCAGAGTAAACAACGATCACCGCGTCGAATCCTGAAGAGGCACCGGTGAGCGCGACACTTACGTTACCAGCGTAATGCGTAGTGAATTTATACCAGACATCATCATCCGCGACACCGGTAAAGCCGGCGCAACTTGATGCTGCCATTGTCTGGGTACCGCCTACGGTGCCACCTGGCAGGCTCGTAGAAGTTAACAATGTGATCGCGTCGGCACACTCATCATTCGCCGGAGTAGTCACAAACGTGATCGAAGTATATGCGCTTGCATCCGGGTTGATACAATTGGTGCGTACATGGAAAGTATATGCTGTACCCCCGTTCAAAGTTGTGAAGTTCACTGTAGTGGACGCGGTAGTTCCTGAACTTACGAGCCCGCTCGCGCCGCTTCCTGCGGCACCAGAGGTCCTCAGTTCCCAACCGTAGTCGGTGATGGTACCTGAACCTGGAGGAGTCCAATCCACCTGTGCACCGGTAGATGTTACGCCCGAAGGTGTAAGCGCCGTAGGCGGGCTACAACTTGGGATAGCTTCTACTTTAAAATCATCAAAGCCGATACCATAAGAACTACCGGAGCCGTCTGTGGTACCTTGCGCGATGATATAGACCGTTGGCTCGGTATTGAACGAAGCCGGTATATCCGCCGTGTAATTGTACCATCCGTTCGAAGGCACCGTTGGCGCGATCGTGGGCTCAGGGAAGATCTCGAGCAATTGTGACGGGCTACCGGACAGGTCAGCTGTGGTATTGATATGGAAGCGGATCCGATCGGTGTTGTTGTTGATCGTATTACGGTATACCCATACATTGATCCTTGCACCATTACTTCCTGCAGTGGTCATGTTAATCGGCTGAGACACCACCAGGGCGTCAGAAGCCGTATAATCTTTACCCATGAAACGTGCGCCGGTGCGTGCAGCAGGAACACCATCGTTGGTATTATCCGGCGCCCAGTTGGTTCCACCGCTGAGCAGGCTCCTGCTCCAGCATACCGGCATCGCAACCACATCAAAACTCTGGTTGGCTGTAGGTATCGCCGCACTGTTGCACGCGGTTGTAAATGTTATTGGTAATGCAGTCCATGCACTGTAATCGGTTCCGCCGCAGAAAGTTCTCATCCACAAATAATACGTAGTACTGGCCGTTAAACCTGTAAGCGTGGTGCTGAGTCCCGCCACCGCAGAAACGGTAGGCGTGGTTGCGCCCGTTGGTGCCGTATTGGTGGTACTGTAGTACAGGTCATAACTAACGGGTGACCCGGTTACCGGTGCTGTCCAGTTAACATCGGCACCAGTTGTTGTCATGTTCGTCACCGCTAAACCGGTTGGAACGTCGCAGGTTGGTGTAGCTGTAATTGA
>JAJTCI010000304.1 GCA_021323155.1 Chitinophagaceae bacterium
AGCCCACCTGCGGGTTAAAATAATATTCGTTGGGACTGAGTTTTCTCGCGAATGTCTTTTCAAAATCGGTCACCTGTTGCAAACCCATCCCGATCAGCATTGATGTAGCCTGCGACGGAAAACGCGCGGAAGGATTTGTAATGATGGAATTATACAATGGTGTGGCACTGTTTTGCGTCAATGCAAGTGTTCCGGTGCCTGAAGGCGCTTCACCCAGGTTGGTCAATCCAACGATGTCCCTGGCTTCTGTTGTCGCGCCGGTACGGTTGGTCACCCATACTTCCATACGGAGTATCTGTACCTGGCTGTTCACGCGCGGCAGGTCCTTCATCGCTTTATTAAAGTTCTCGCGGAAATAACCGGCGAGCAGGAAGTGCCTGTTCTCTTCGTAATCATCCATCCGCTTCTGGAACTGTGTAGTAGCGGCGCCGCCCTGCAACGCGAGTGATTGCTTGGTCGACTTTTGGTTGGCCAGTGCGGTAGTGACGAATAGTTTTCCGAACTGCAATTGCGTTTTCAGACCGAACAAACCCTGCGTGCTTGGTATCAACGTTCCTTTCGACTGCCAGTTGATGGTTCCCGCTTCGATCGATTTGATGATCTCGTCATCCAGCCCACGATAGTCCAGCTTTAACTGGTTCTCGAAATCGAATGTCGCAAGTGTATTATAGTTAATAGGCAGTTTGAGTTTCTCACCAATGTTGGCCGTCACGTTCAGGTTGGCGTTCATGTCGAAATCAAAACCACCATTCTTTCTTGCTCTTTCCGGGAGGGTGGGGTTCTTGATGTTCTGTCCCTGGTAACCCGCCATGATGTCTACGTTACCCTGCGGTCGTATATCGATCTTGACCTTACCGGTGGAGTCGGCACCCATGATCCGGTTAAAGAGATTGTCGAATAGTTTGAATTTGGGTCTCGGCACTTTTCGATTGAGTATGGAAAGCGCGTTGGCCCTTTTGCGGAAGTATTCCGCTTCCTGCTGCTGGGCGCGCAGGCGGTAGAACTCGTCGAATGTGAGGTAGGTAGGCCGGCGATAGGTCTGGTTGCCGATCTTCTCAATGATAAAGTATTGCTTCGTTACTGGGTCGTATTCTATCGTCTGCTTGATAAAACCAGTATCCCTCAGGTCAAACGTGTTCTTATTCCCCCAGGTAAAACGGTCGCCCCGCCGGTCTTTGATCGGGAAGCGCATGGAAGAGTCCTTTTTGGGTTGGGCAAAAGCAGAAGCGGCCGAGAGCAGTAATACTGCTGTCAGCCAGATAAATCGATACTGCATGATTTTCCTGGTCAAAGATTAAAAACCTTGGTTACGTAGAGGTCTGATCGATAGTTAAATGTTTTTGAGTGCCTGTTTAATTAGCTCCTCAACATGTAGCGATTCTGCAGTTGAAGCGTTCACTTTCTTAATTGCCTGCTCTGCAGTATTACGGGCAATACCAAGGGAAATTAATGCATTTACTGCATCGGTTTCGTTGGTATTGTGACCAGCGGTTAGATTGATAAGGTCTTCGGCCTGTTTACCCACTTTATCCCTCAGCTCTAAAATTAATCTTTCTGCCGTTTTCCTGCCTATTCCTTTGATACTCTCCAGTTGTTTTGCGTTGCCCTGGAGAATGGCTCTTGTGATCTCTTCCGGCTTCATTCCAGACAACATCATCCGCGCCGTTGCTGCACCAACACCCGAAACGCTGATCAGCATCAGGAACAACTCCCTCTCTCTTGGCTCCGCGAAGCCGTACAGCACATGGGCGTTCTCGGTGATGTGCAGGTAGGTGAACAGCTGGCCTTTTTCCTTATTACTGATTGCCCCATAAGTGTTTAGGCTTATGTGCAGGTCATACCCTACTCCGTTCACGTCTACTATAACCTGGGCGGGGGTTTTAAAGGCAAAATCTCCACGTACAAATGATATCATAACTGCTGGCTCAAAAATATGCGTTTCAACCTGAAGTCAGGCAGTAGCACACTGCCTTTTAAATGGTTCACAGTTTTTTAGCTATTGTTTCCGGATATTTGCGGCCTCAAATCTGCACAAATCATCATATGAGCAAGATCACGGCAGCCATCACAGCGGTAGGCGGTTATGTCCCGGAGACAAAACTCACCAACTACGACCTGGAGAAGATGGTGGACACCAACGACGAGTGGATCCGCACCCGCACCGGCGTTGAGGAACGCCGGATCCTGAAGGAGCCGGGCAAGGGCACCAGCGACCTGGCGGTGCCGGCTGTGCAGGAGGTGTTGCGGAAGAGAAATATGGACGCCGCCGAGATCGAATGTATCATATGTGCTACCGTGACCCCCGACCTGGTATTCCCCGCCACAGCCAACATCATCGCTGATAAAGTGGGTGCTACCAACGCCTGGAGTTTTGACATCGCCGCTGCGTGCAGCGGTTTTTTATTCGCCCTGACCACTGCGGCCGGACTGATTGAAAGCGGGCGTTATAAGAATGTGATCGTGGTAGGTGGAGATAAAATGAGTGCCATTATCGATTATACCGACCGGGCTACCTGTATCATATTCGGCGATGGCGCCGGCGCGGTTTTGCTGGAACCCGATACCAACGGCTACGGCGTTCTCGACAGCATCCTGCGCAGCGATGGCAGCGGGCGCCAGTACTTACATATGAAGGCCGGTGGATCGGTGAGCCCGGCCACACTGGAAACTGTCACCGCCAAAGAACATTTTGTTTACCAGGAAGGACAGGCGGTATTCAAATTCGCCGTGAAAGGCATGGCGGATGTCAGCGCCGAATTGATGGAACGCAATGGACTCACCTCCGACGACGTTGCATGGCTGGTGCCACACCAGGCCAACCTGCGTATCATTGACGCCACCGCCAACCGCATGGGATTACCAAAAGAAAAAGTAATGGTCAACATCCAGCGCTATGGCAATACCACCGCGGG
>JAJTCI010000050.1 GCA_021323155.1 Chitinophagaceae bacterium
CAGGTTGATGATCATTTACCGGAAGCTGAAGCAGCCGAAGGATGAGCTGAGGGTGATCAACTTCGCGATCGCGGTGTTTGAAGCACGATACCTGAAGAAATCAAAAAGCAAGAAACTCAACGAACTGAGTGCCGCGCTGATGAAGTCGGCGGGGTTGAGTAACAACAAGGGGAAAATACTCGTATACCCGGAGCCGCTGAATAAATGGCACAAGCGGAAGGAGTTGATGGAGAGGAGGAAAAATAAGAAATAAGAAATATTGAATAAGGGATAAGAAAAGAACCGGGGAACCGGGCCGCCACTATGTTCCTGGCTCTCCCATACTGCCCTGTACCCTCCCTCGTGGTTGCCTCATACTAGCCTCATACTTCCTTCGATGTTACTCGATTTATCCACATCCCCGAAAACGTGCATCTTCTTACATCTACTTACACGAACGAACATCTTCTTACACGAACGAACATCTACTTACACGAACTGACATCTACTTACACGAACTGACATCCATTCACAGGTGCCGGGCCTGCGCTTCTTAGCTGAACATGCCGCCGTAAACAAGTAATAATGTAGCAATGATCGATACCACCAGGCCAATGATGTTGGCAGTCGTTTTATTCTTGAAGAGATTCATGATAACGATGTCAACCACTAAGAGTAATCCCCCGAACCCGAGGAGCCCGATCATACCCACGACACCCCAGCCTTCGCCTTCTGATAGCTGCTCATAATTGTAGACAGTGTAAACCAGGCAGCCCAACAGGAAAACAACGGCGTAGACCTTAAGGATAGAAAGCTTAAATTTCATATGATGTTACCCGGAGTGCCCCATTGGGGATCACTCAGGCTCTTTTAAATATACGAATACCGGGCTTCGGGCGCAGGATCTATGCTGGCACAATTTCAGCAGCTGGTTTTGTATGCCATCTTCGGTGATAAAGAAATATGAATACCGCCCCGGGGACAAGGTGCTCGCGATTGAATTCGTGTCCGGCGCCATCTATGACTACCTGGACGTGCCGGAAGAGACCTACCGGGAAATGAAGGCCAATATCCAGAAAGGCGTATTCTTCAATCAGCACATCAAGGACAAGTACAAGTGCGTGAAGGTGCGCAGCGCCTCAGTGCCCGGTGGGAAAACGCACCATGGAAATTAAGGCACCTGCAAGGTGTAACTTGTAACCTGCAACCTGTAACTGTCTAACTTTAGCCTAAAGCTCCACGCCATGCACCCCCGCATCCAGGCATACAATGCATCCCGGTCTCCTGCCGACCAGGTAAAGGCGGAAGCAACACCCTCTTAAATGCCGGTAAAATGAGGAAAGCATATGGGACGCGTGTGGGATTCATATAGGGCTCCATCGACCCTCACCCGGGGCTTACCCGAGACTAACCCGAGACTAACCCGAGGCTAACCCGAGGCCAGGCGGGCACGAATTAATAAGAAATAAGGAATAAGAAACACTTAATAAGGAAGTGCGGACATCCGGTCGTCTCACGCAACCGTCGCATCTTCCTTGCCCGGCTTCTGGCCTTTGTCCTCTTTCTTCTCTTCTTCGATGGCAGGAATGGCTTCTGTATAGATGAGGCCGGCCTTTGCCGCGTGCTCGGCGGCTTCCACGGTGTTATCCACCACCACCATTTCTACTTTGTGCTCGGCTAAGGACCTGGAAATATCAACGGCGATCTTTTCACGGTCCGCAAGTTGTACGTCGCGGATATAGATCGCCAGTACGCGGTTCGGGAATTGTTTCACCACTTCCTGGTAGATCACGGGGTCTTCCTGGCCGCTGTCACCCACCAATACGAAATTCAGGTGCGGGTAAGCATCGAAGATCTGTTTGATCTCCTTGAATTTATGTCCCATATGGCCGCCACCCGCTACTGATTCGCCGCTCAGGCCGAAATCGCGAAGCAATAAAGGGCCCGCGGGGATCTTATTCAGGTCGAGGAAGTCTTTGAGCAGGTCGTAGAGATTCCAGGGGCTGCTGCTGACGTAAAAGAATGGATTGTTGCGTTTGCCATTCCTGCCCAGCTGCAGGGAACTGTAGAACTCCGCAACACCGGCGAAGGGCAGCCTTGTGCGCGCGTTGTTGAGAAACGTGGTGCGGCTCATGGCCAGTCCTTCGTTGTCCGTGGTCACCTCCAGCAGTTCCCCCTCTACGTTAGCTTTCAGTACTGCTCCAGGCACTTCGTTGCTTTCGAAGCGCTTGTACATGTTGAGGATGTTGTTGAGGACGGTGTCCTTATCTGTTGCCGCGGCGATCTTCTTATCCTCCAGTACCCGCCCTTTTACATAAACGTGGCGAGCGGTACCATAGCTTCGGTAAGGAACGATCTGCAGCGGCCTGAAGCTCCCCAGTCTCCTGCGGAAGTCAATGACGAGATCGTCGAACCGGTCGTCAATGATCGAGGCATACTTGTTAAAATGCTTTTTCCAGTCAGACATATTGAAAACTAGCGCAAACTGTATTCCGAAATACTTATCCACCCATATTAACAATAGCTTTCGGTCGGGCGTTTCCAGCGGATGTTTTTAATAATTAGTTTTACCCTGTTCTCCTAATTTTACCCTATGCGATCATTGTTGCTTTTCATTTTACTGGCTACCACTCTTTATTCCAACGCGCAGGATGAAGCGCAGTTCCCCGATGTAAGATCCAAGAAAGACGCGTTTTCGCGCGTACAGCAGAAGGATATCCGTTCGGATATTTCCTGTTTCAGTATGGGCGGACTGGATGAAAGCGCGGGCAAGCAACCACTGCGGTCGCTCACCATGACAGGTGTGGGCAGCGACTCGATCGCGTTTGAAGGGAACGGCATACAGGTGAAGATCAAGGCCGGCCCGTTCGACGCCTCGAAGCACAAGCTTGGGTATTACACGAACGCGGAGACCAACAAAAAATACCTGGTGCGCATCGATAATAAACCTTTCTTCGGCGATTACGGCCATGTACCGGATACGAAAATACAAAGCGTGCAGGTGCTATGGGGCGGCGATACCGTGGCCATTCCTTACGAGGCCTATGGCGACCTGTTCAATCCCATCTTCAGTTATAACGAGAACGGCGTTGAGAAATACATCAACAACGTGTACCTGTCAGCCGACGGCAACAGGGCTTATATCTATATGCTGAAAAGAGAAGAGGGTGGCAGCTATGAAGTCACCTGGGTGATCGAGAATAAACAGTACATCCGCCGCGTAGTGGATTTTGGATTTCTCAAGAATTAATCGGTTCGTTCATCACGCACCGGCTCAGCAAGTCTTCGACTACCGTCCTCAGCAATTCGTAATTCGCCGGTTTCTGGATAATGTCCACATTATTTTCCGTGAAGATAGAATCGTCCGGCTGTTTGGGCGAGGTGGTGAACATCACGATCGGTACCGTTTTGAACTGGCTGTCGCGCTTGATCTGCAGCATCGCGTCCTTACCGTTGAAGATCGGCATATTGATGTCCATCACGATCAGGCAGGGCAGGGAGTTATGCGATTTCCCCTTGTGCAACTGCTTAATGGCCTCGAAGCCATTGTTTGCCGGTTTGACGGTAAATTCCGGGTGATACTCCTTCACTACTTCAATGAATAGCTCGGTATCATCCGGGTCGTCATCTACGTACAGTATGATCCTGTCGGACATAGGTTAGTATTAAATGCTGTTGCCTTGTTTTTTAGTGGTATTCTTTTCCGCGCCTGAAGAGTCGTCCTTGCGATGACCTTTGGATATGCGGCTACTGCTATTGGGTGCGCCGGGCTGGTGTTGCTGGCGGCTTTCTATACCTCCCTGGCCCTTACTACCTGCGTTCGACTGGCTACCGCTGCGGTTTTTCTTGGATTTGTCCATGGGTGTTTTTCTATGAACCAGAAAATAAAGTGCCAAAGGACGGCTGTCGCCCGTTACGGGCACTGAAATACAAAATTTGAATTTCTACCAGCGGCTTTTACATCTTTCACCCAAACACGAAGGAGCCTGTGAGCTTCAGTAATATAATTTGTGGTTACTTGTTTCTACACATTGGGCGACTCATCCTCCGCGCTCACTTCAACCAGGCGGTAGTGCATCGATCCACGCCGGGGCTTGATGGGCTCACCCTGGTGGATGGCCCAGGCCTTGGTAAAGCAGGCACCATAATACAGGATGAGCGAGGAATAGAACACAAATAACAGCAGGAGGACGATCGAAGCGGAAGCGCCGTAAAAGTTATTGATATTGCTATAACTCAGCATCCAGTGCAGGAGTATCTTCCCGAACATAAACAACAGGCTGGTGAGGAGGCCACCCACCCAGGCGATCTTCCACCGCGGTTTGCCATCGGGCAGGTAACGGAACACCACCACGAACCAGCAGGTAGTGATGAGTATTGAAAAGAAGCTACTGAGAACGGAGTTAAAATAGGCGGATAATATCGGTGACAGGCCCGAAAGGTATTTGCCGATATAGACCTGCGCGCTTTCCGTGATGAGTCCTGCAACGAGGAGCACACCCGCCACCAGTATCACCAGTATGGAGGTGAGCCGCGCCAGCATTGTGCGGCCCGCTGTTGTTTTACCGGACGCCTTGATCTTCCAGAGTTGGTTAATGGAGTTCTTGATCACCCGGAAGAGCGTAGTGGCTACGAATAGCAGGAAGATAAACCCGCCGATAGTGATCCAGGGATTGGCAGCCAGTTTCCTGAACGCGAGTAATACGTCACTCAGTTGCTGCACCGCTTCGGCGCCCACTATTTCCGTGAGGTTACCAAACAACTGCGAGCGCACCAGGTCCGGACCGATCACATACTTAAAGGCCTGGATGATGATCACGAGAATGGGTGGCAGCGCGAAGGTGGTGAAGAAGGCGGTCGCCCCGGCCATACGCAACGGGTCATTCCGCAATAGCTCCACCAACGCCGTCTTTAGCAGCTTGAGGATGGTGGAGATCTTGGAAAGGAAATGAGTCATAAGCGTGAATGGGCAATGGTGAATGGGCAATGGCGAACGGGCAATGGTGAATAGTGAATGCGCTGGGCGATTAGTTATGTCTCATTCACGATTCACCATTCACGATCTCACCATTCACCTCAAATATCTCCCCAGCCAGTCATGCACTTCCTGGTAGAAGAACTTGCTGTTCTCCGCGCGGAGTATCCAGTGGTTCTCTTCGGGAAATATGATCAGTTTGCTGGGCACTTTCATCCGTTTCAAAGCGGCCCAGTATTCCAGTGTATTGTTCAGCGGCACCCGGTAATCCAGTTCACCCACCGTTACCAGCACGGGTGTCCTGAAATTCTTCGCCAGGCGGATAGGATTCTGTTCGCTCCAGGTCTTCGCGAGTTCCCAGGGCGGGCCGCCCGCCATCACTTCACGGTGATAGATCGCGTCGCTGGTACCCCACTGCGCTTCGCTGTTGACGAGCCCGGCGTGACTGATCAGCGCCTTATAATGCGTAGTGGTTCCCTGCAGCCAGTTGCTGAGGTGCCCACCATAGCTCGCGCCCCCCGCGGCCTGCCTGCTGCCATCAATGTATGAATAACGCTTGATGGCGTCGGCCGCGGCTTCTTTCACTTCGTCTGCGGGTCCTTTGAAAGGATCATATTGAATATCCTGTGAGAATTTTTCGCCGTAGCCTGTAGAGCCGGTAAAATCGGTCAGCACGAGTACGTAGCCCGGTGCAGCGAGTAAATGGTAATTCCAGCGGTAACCCCAGTTGTCTTTCCAGGCACCCGCCGGGCCGCCGTGTATCAATACAAAGAGCGGGTACTTTTTATTCGCATCGAAACCCGCGGGCTTCACGATCCAGCTGTGAATGCGTTTGCCGCGGCTGCTGATGGTCCACATCTCTTCCACCGCGTTCAGGTCAAGCTTCCTCAGCTTCTCTGTATTGAATGTTGTTACCTGGCTGTGCGTGCCGTTGTTGTTTACCCGTACGATCTCAGCGGGCATGGTACTGCTTTCAAATGAAGCCACCACGGTGCCGTTGTCAGAAACTGCCAGGCCGGTATACGAGCCAACGCCTCCTTTGGTGAGCAGTTGTGGCGTACCACCGGTGACGGGCATGGAATAGATCATGTCCCGCGCTTCACTTTCGGCCGCGAAGTATATCGTGTTGCCATTAATGACATAGCTATTGATGGGCCGGTCCATCTCCTTCGCGAGGACGGTCTTGTTTGCCATCGAAGGAAAGTCAAATCGCGTGAGGCGGTCCAGGTTGTATACTTTGTAATTGTTCGCAGGACTGCTGACGCAGAAAAGGTATTTACCGTCGGCACTCAGTTGCGGGTTACCATAAGAATTCCCGTCGTTGGTGAGTTGTTTCGCATCCCCCCCGTTCACCGGTACGCTGTAAAGATTGGATACCGATTCCTGGTACGCGATGGTGCCGGCATCTGTTACCGCGGAGAATACGATCCATTTACCATCGGCGCTCCACTCGGCGCCACCGACCGTGAATCCTTCCTGGCGTGATATGGCCACATCCGTGAGCAGGTCCTTCGCTTTGTCTGAACCGATCGCCTGTACGAACATATGCGGCTGTTTGTCATCCAGCCACCTGTCCCAACTGCGTATTGGGAACTGCGTATACACACGCGCTTTGTATTTTATCTTCTTGCGCTCTTCAGTGATCTTTTTATTTGCCGAGTCGGTGTATGCACCGGGAAACACACTTGAATTGAAGAGGATCATTTTACCGTCGGGGCTCCATTTGGGCGTGCCGGCGCCGGTGGAGACATTGGTGAAGCGTTGGGCTTCGCCGCCTTCCTTTACATTGAGGAGGTATACCTGGCCGGCTTCATCTCCTTCGCGTTTCGCGGAGAAGGCGAGGTATCTCCCATCGGGGCTCCACTGGTATCCGCCTTCCGCGCTTTTACCGGAAGTTAAACGACGGGCAGCAGCGCTACCGTCCGCCGGTACGATCCAGAGGTCGCTGACCGTTTCCGTCTCCGTATAACTTGGTTCGGTGACATTGAAGACGATCCATTTACCATCGGGACTCACTTGTGGCGCCCCTACCCTTTTCATGAGCCAGAGTTCTTCGTGGGTGATGGCTTTTTTTTCCTGTGCGAAAATGGGGAGCATTACAAGGATACAGCTTGCGGCAAGCAATAATCGGCGCATGATGGGTAGTGATTTTTAATGTTGGGGTACAAGTTACGGGTTTCAGGTTACAGGATACACCCGCCCGGCAATGCCGTTCGGGCAGGGGTTGCAGGTTACAGGTTACAAGTTGCAGGTGCGGGTCGCAGGTGAGGCAGGAAAGAAAGTTGAAATACCTAATTTTATAGGAAAGGAAAGCCATGTACCATTGGATGTTGTTGCTGAGAACATTGGTTGAAACGGGCAGGGATAAACTTATTGATGATCCCTTTGACAAAGCGAGAGCGCACATCCATGTTAACCGGTCAGTAAGAAAGAAGTGGTTCCTGCTGGGCCTGGTCGAAGCTGTTCCATTGTTCGGCGGTGTTATCCTGTCTGACAGGTTCCAATTGCTTTTCCGGTATGATTGTTTTGTTGCGGGGATGATCCTTTCGGCAACGATCATACTCCTTTTAAAAGACCGCTCACCCGGGCCGCCGATTGGTTTGAAAGCGTAGCCCGTTTCAAGTTGCCAGTTGCTGGGCTTACGTTGCAGGTCCTTTCAAACTGCGTATCATCTCACCAAATTGCATGTGCTTAGTTAGCGCATTGACCGCCGAAGCGATCCGTTTGGTTTTTGTAGGTTCAGTCTTTGCCGATTCGATCCACTTGGTGAAGTAATTCTTGTGGCCGTAGGTGAGGCTTTCGAAATATTCTTTCGCGATGGGCTCATCTTCCAGGCATGCGAGTAGCTCTGCAGGTGGCTGGAGCTTTTTGGTATCTTCTTCCAGTTGTACCATCACTGTCGCGCCTTTTCTTTTTTTGATCGCTTTGCGCATGGCTGCATTCAATGCGAGGATAAAATCGCCGCCGCCCATCGGCACGAGTGCTACCGAACTGATGGCGTGATCATCGAGCATACCTTTTACACGAAACGTCTTTTTGGTGCCCGGCTTTATCTTTTCAGCCATTGCCACCGGCACTTCGATGTATGTCCAGCCCGTCTTTTCACCCTGGTCGGCAAACTGTTTTATGAGCGCTTTGAATTTTACCACGGGACAAATTTCCGGATTCCATCGTTCCGATCACATATTATTCACATACGAAGGTGCCACCGCAACAGGCTAAGGAAAAGCCTTTATCTTACGCTACAACCAAAACGATGTTTATGTTCCAGGAAATCATTTCGAACCTTCCGTGGCTGCAGATACTTGTAGCCTCCATCGCTTATTTCGCCCTGGGCGCCATTTGGTACGGGCCTTTGTTTTCCAAAGCCTGGATCCGTGGTCATGGCATTAATATCAATGATGCCGATGCAAAAAAAGGCGTGGCGCAGATCATGATCACTTCTTTTTTTATACTGGTGGTCATTTGTATTTCGCTGGCGATCATCCAGGATGTAGCGAGTATCAATGATACGATGCAGGCTGTTAAATGGGGGGCTTTCCTGGGACTTGGTTTCGCTACCACCAGTACGAGCATGACCTATGTGTACCTGAAAAAGCCGGTGTCCACGCACCTGATCGACGGGCTTTACCATGTAGTCGGGATGATCATCGCGCTGATCATAATGGCTAACTGGCAATAGCGTTGCCCTTATTACACGAGTTTCTTAGGCGTTGCCGTGAAGTAGTAGATGAGCAGTCCCACCACCGGTGCGATGAGTATGATAACGATCCATACCCTTTTCGCGAATTCGGTCAGGTCGGTCCGGCGGATGATCTGCACTACACTCAGCACGACAAGGATGGCCCAGGCCACGCTGCAAAGTATGTATATCCACATGGCGATGTTTTCCATAAAGCCGCAAGAATGCTGCCATTAGCCCATAAACTGGTAATAGCCGTGTAAACTAATTGCAGTTATTTTGGGGCATGGATCAGCATACAAAACTGTCGGTCAACATCAACAAGTTCGCTACGCTGCGGAATAGCCGCGGGGGTAATAATCCCGACGTGGTGAAGGCCGCGATCGATGCCCAGCGTTTTGGCGCGGATGGCGTGACCGTCCATCCCAGGCCGGATGAGCGGCATATCCGCTACAGCGATGTAAGGGAAGTAAGCAAGATCATCACCACCGAATTTAATATCGAAGGCAACCCACGCGAACAGAAGTTCGTTGACCTGGTGCTGGAAGTGAAGCCGCACCAGGTGACGCTGGTGCCCGACGCCCTCAACCAACTCACCAGCGATCATGGCTGGGACACCATCCAACACAAGGACTACCTGCGGGAGATCATCAGTGTTTTCAAAAAAGCCGGCATACGCGTCTCCATATTCGTTGACCCGGTAGTGGCAATGGTAGAAGGCGCCGCGGATACTGGCACCGATCGTATCGAAATTTATACAGAAGGATATGCAAGGCAGTTCGCCACGGGTGATCAACAGGCTGCCGTGGTACCGTATGTAAAGGCCTCGGCACGGGCAAAGGAACTAGGACTTGGCATTAACGCCGGGCATGACCTTGACCTGCACAACCTGAAGTTCCTCAAACAGCACATCCCCTATATCGATGAAGTATCTATTGGCCACGCGCTGGTCTGCGACGCGATCTACCTGGGTTTCCAGAACGCGGTGCAGATGTATAAGAGAGAGCTTGGCGGGTGAAGGGGTTAATGGGCAATGGTGAATGGTGAATGGTAAAAAATGCAGCGCAATACCGCCGAACGCCTGACGCCTGAAACCTCGCGCGCGCTCTCCGCTCATCCAATTTCGCTACCGCCGATGTATGGTGTTTTGTAGCTTGTGTGTCCAAAAACCTGCTACATGAAAAGAATCTTCCTCCTGGCCTGCCTTTGCATCGCCATGATCTCCGAGGCACAGCTCACGTCCGCTCCTCCCGGTGGAAATAAGAAAGCCATGGTGGGCGAGCAGATCGGCCTCACAAAAGTCGTGATCAATTATAACCGTCCCGGTGTAAAAGGAAGGGAAGGAAAGATCTGGGGACAACTGGTACATGCCGGTTTTGTTGACCAGGGCTTTGGTTCAAGCAAAGCTGCGCCATGGCGGGCGGGCGCCAATGAAAATACCACGATCGAATTCTCCACCGATGTATTGATAGAAGGCCAGCCACTACCCGCTGGCACGTATGGTTTTTTCATCGCGTGGGATGCCAATGAGCCCACCGCGATATTTTCAAAGAACAGTGGCGCCTGGGGCAGTTATTATTACAAAGAGTCCGATGACGCATTGCGTGTGAAAGTAAAAACGCAGGCGCTGGACAAAAGTGTTGAATGGCTGAAGTTCGAATTCATGAACCAAACTGACAGCTCCGCAACGATCGCATTGCTATGGGAGAAAGTGATGATCCCGTTCAAAGTGGAAGTAGACCTGGTAAAAGCACAGATCGAAAGTTACCGCGCAGAACTGCAGACGCGCAAAGGATTTCGCTGGGAGGCATGGAACGAAGCTGCCCTGTACGCGATACAGCACAATACCAATCTTGAAGAAGCACTGCTGTGGACCGACTCCGCCACCTCCAGCACCTTCGGTGGAAATAACCAGTTCCAGGCCTGGAGCACAAGAGCACAGTTGCTGCAGAAACTCGGACGAGGGAAGGCTGCGGATGATATTATGAAAAAATACCTGCCGCTGGCCAATATGCAGGAGATGCACCAGTATGCCAGGCAGTTGCTTCAACTAGGCAAGAAAAAAGAAGCGCTGGAGGTTTTTAAAGCCAACCATGACAAGAATCCCAACCAGTTCACTACGTTGTTCGGTTTGGCCAGGGGCTATTCTGCTAATGCCGATTACCAAAATGCCTTGAAATATGCAAAGCTGGCCCTGGTGGTAGCGCCGAACGGTCCGAACAAAACTTTCGTGGAAGGTTCCATTAAAAAGCTCGAGGCAGGTACTGATTTTAATTGATTTAGCTACAGGGGTGTCAACACCTTGTTGGTGATCCGGTAACGGTTATGGCATTTTTATGTCGCCGGCCGCGATTGTTGTAGCATCGTTAAAAGCGGTGTCGCTGTCCATTCTTTACATAAACGGCAAATGGTCTGAGCGGCTAATCCGTTATGTTCGCGGACGTAAACCAACCTGCTACATGCGCCTCATCCTTTTGCTCACCCTGGCACTTCAATGCTATGCGCTATCCGCTCAGAATAACAATACCCCTGCTCCTAAAACACTCGCGGCGAAACGTGCTACGTCGCCCATTGTGATCGATGGCTTATTGAACGACAGCGCCTGGATCAATGCACCGAAAGCTGTCGGCTTTACTGAATTCCGCCCCACACCTTTCCGGCCCGAAGACTATGAACTCAGGACGGAAGTGTACATGCTTTATGACGACGACGGCATCTATCTTTCCGGCTATTGCCATGAAAGGACCAAAGACAGCATCGCCGCCGAGGTAAATGGGCGCGACGGCTTCGGCAACAACGACTTTGTAGGATTCATATTCGATACATACAACGATAAGATCAACGGGTTCGAATATTTCGTTACACCCAATGGCGAACAGATGGATGCGAAAATGTCGTCGGACAACGAAGACTTTTCATGGAACGCGGTATGGAAGAGTGAAGCAAAAGTGCACCATGATGGGTGGACCTTCGAGATCTTTATCCCGTTTTCCGCCATCCGGTTCAGTAAGAAGAACGTACAGGACTGGGGACTGAACATCACGCGCCGCCGGCAAAAGACATTGCAACAATACGCGTGGAACCCGGTTGATCCAAACGTGAACGGGTTCCTGCCGCAGGAAGGTTCCTGGACAGGTCTTGAAAACATCAAGCCACCACTCCGGCTACAGTTCTCGCCTTACCTCTCCTATTACGTGAACCATTACCCTTTCAATCAACCCGACCTGAAAAACTGGAGTTCCTCGGTCAATGGAGGAATGGACCTGAAATATGGCATCAACCAGGCGATCACGCTTGACATGACGCTGATCCCCGACTTCGGGCAGGTGCAAAGTGATAACCGGGTACTGAACCTTTCCCCTTTTGAAGTACGCTATAACGAAAACCGCCCGTTCTTCACCGAGGGCACGGAGCTATTCAACAAGGGCAACTTCTTTTATTCAAGGCGTATCGGCGGCACACCACTGCATTATTATAGCGCCCTCAATTCACTCCAGACTAATGAGCATTTTGTAAAGAATCCTTCAGAGACCAAGTTGCTGAACGCGACAAAGATCTCCGGACGTCTGCAGAATGGCCTGGGTATCGGCTTTTTCAACGCGGTAGCGAATTCACAATACGCCATAATCGCCGACAACCTAGGCAACGAACGGAAACTAGAGACCAACCCGCTCACCAATTACAACATCGTGGTCCTTGACCAAACGCTGAAACACAATTCGAGCATCAGCTTTATCAACACTAGTGTGATGCGGAGCGGACATGATTATGACGCCTTCGTCAGCTCGGGGTTGTTCAACTTCTTCGATAAAAAGAATACCTGGAACTTCGGCGGGAAACTCGCGTTCAGCAACCTGGTAGGATATGGCGCTACGAATAAAACGCTCTCCGGTTACAGTCATTCCGCGTATTTCGGGAAGGCCAGCGGACGTTTCAATTTCAATATCTCGCAGGAACTCACGGATGAAAAATTCAACAGCAACGATCTTGGTTATTTCACCAACAATAACTTCCTGAATCATTATATATGGG
>JAJTCI010000051.1 GCA_021323155.1 Chitinophagaceae bacterium
AGTTCACGCAGGTTTACCAGACGCCAACAGCTGACAGGAACAATCCTGCCAACTATGTAACGCCTGGTCCATTCAGCGCTAACCCGAGGGCTTATCTTCCTGCTACACCTCCCACTGCAGGAACGGCTATCCCTAGTACGATCAGCGCCATTGACGAAGATTTCAAATTCCCGCAGGCCTGGAAAACCAGCCTTGCCGCTGATTTCAAACTGGGTAAAGGATTTATCGCGAGTGTTGAAGGTGTTTACAATAAAGACATCAACACCGCTTTGGGCCGCAATCCAAACCTCGTGACGCCAACGGCGTTGGGTGTTTCAGGATATCCTGACAACCGCCCGATCTACCCGATCAGCAATACACAGAAATTCATCAACCCGCTGACCTCGGCTGGTCTTGCAAGCCCTACTGGAACGAGCGCGTTCAACCCGGTTATCCTTGACAACGCGGAGGAGAACGGTTACTATTGGTCACTCACCGGTAAGATCGAAAAACAGTTCAGCAATCATTGGTCGGCTTTCGCGGCGTACACACGCAGCGTTGCCAAGAATGTATATGATGGAACCGGCGACCAGTTGTTGAATACCTGGTCACTTACGCAGATCGTGAAGAACGCGAATGATCCCGAGCGGAGCTACGCGAACTATGTAGTGCCCGATCGTTTCGTTGCATCGGTGAGCTACCGTCGCGAGTACCTGAAACACCTGGCCACTTCCGTTTCCTTGTTCTATGAAGGTTCTATCCAGGGCAGGTATTCTTATACCTATACCGCGGATTTTAACAGGGATGGCCAGACCAACGACCTGATCTATGTTCCAAGGGACGCTACCGAGATCAATTTCGCGGATGTTACTTATGGAAGCGGTGCTACTGCGGTGACTTACACTGCTAACCAGCAGCGCGACCTGTTCTTCCGTTTTGTTGAGCAGGACACTTACCTTAGGGCAAGAAAAGGCCGGTATGCAGAAAGAAACGGTGCGAAAATGCCATGGAGAAACCAGGTGGACGTTAAGTTCGCCCAGGAGATCTTCCATAACATCGGTGGTAAAAAGAACACGCTTACGTTCACGCTGGATATCTTCAACTTTGGTAACCTGCTGAATAAAGAGTGGGGTATTTTCCAGACGCCAAACGCGGCCGGACTTCTTGCACCAAGAAATTCCACGGCACCTACGGGCGGAACTTTACCTGTAAATGGAGTTGCCACAACTGTAGGCGCTTACAATGCAGCAGGTACGCAAAGGCCTTATTTCAGCCTTGCACAAGGACTGGGTAACTTCCCTGTAACGACTTCATCGTTCAGGCAGGTGAATACACTCACTTCTACCTATTACATGCAATTCGGTCTGCGTTATACATTCAATTAATAGCGTATCGCTGATACAAAAAAGGTTGCTCAAAAGGCAACCTTTTTTTGTGCCCCTGCATTAAGGAATGGTAACCGGTGATATTAATATTGCGTGTTGCTCATCTTAAACAACGCATATGCTGCGCAGCATGATATCACTGGTATTCCTCCTGTGCGTACCGGAGGCCGTAATAAGCCAGACTACCACCAGCGCCATCAGTGGGTTGGTAACCGGGTCGGGATTGCCATTGGCGGGCGCCACGATCGTTGCCACGCATGAACCTACGGGCACCAGTTACCGTACGCAGTCACGCACCGGTGGCCGGTTTGACATCAGCAATATGAACCCCGGTGGTCCTTACAGCGTAGCGGTGACGTTCGTGGGCTTTGCCACTGCATCAAAGAAGGATATCCACCTGAACTTAGGAGAAACTTATCGCCTGGAGATTGAACTCAGCTACAAAGCCACGCTACTGGATAGTGTGCAGATATCGACGACTGCACGCAGAAATGAGTTTGCCGGGAAAGGCGGTACGGAATTTCATATCAGTCGCGATAAGATAGAACACCTCCCGACCGTAGGGCGTCAGCTTGCGGATTACCTGAGGGTTGTTCCACTTGCGAAGATCACTACATCGGAAGGAGGCGTGACCATCGCGGGCCAGAACAACCGTTACAATGCTTTCTATGTAGATGGCGCGGTGAACAAAGATGTCTTCGGTCTATCGGCTTCCGGTACGAATGGTGGCCAGGCCGCGATCGCGCCGATCTCCATCGACGCGATCGACCAGTTCCAGGTAGTGATCTCGCCGTACGACGCATCGATCGGTAATTTCACCGGCGGAGGGATCAATGCGATCACGCGTGGCGGGACCAATATAACCAAGGGGTCGGTTTATTATTACTACCGTAACCAGGACCTCACGGGCAAGACGCCGTTTGGCCCGAAGGAGCAGGCGACAAAACTCAGCCCATTCAATTATAAAACCTGCGGGTTCCGTCTTGGCGGCGCGATCATTAAGAACAAGCTGTTCTATTTTATCAATGCCGAGGTACAGCGGGACATTCGACCGCAACGGTTCGATTTCAATCAATACAATGGCAACCTGAAAGGCGACATGGCTTCGCTGCTCGCGCTGGGGGATACGCTGAGAAAGCGATACAACTACCAGCCTGGCGGATTCCTTGATAACGACGAAATAGTAAACGCCGACCGCCTCTCTCTCAAATTTGATTGGAACGTCAATACGAGGCATAAGTTCAGTGGCAGCTACCGTTATACAAAAGGCCTGCGCTACAATACCAACACCAGTAACAGCACTACTATTCATTTTTATAATAACGGTTACCTGTTCCCGACCATAACGCACTCAGCATCGTTTGAATTAAAAAGTATCACCGGGAAGAGGAGTAACAACAAATTGTTGATCACCGTTACGCAGGTGAAGGATGACCGTGATCCTTTGGGGCAACCCTTTCCGAGGGTGAGTATTTTTGACGGCGCTGGGATCATTGTCTTTGGTACCGATAATTCATCCACACAGAATTTGCTGGAACAAAGTAATGTCAGCGTGCAGGATGTGTTCCGTTTCAACTGGCGCAGGCACGCGGTGCTGGTGGGCGGTGAATATGAACTGAACAAAGTCAACAACGTTTTTATCCAAAACACGTTTGGCAACTACCAGTATAACCGCCTCGCTGATTTTTACAATAACACGGCGCCCCGGGTGTATACTGTTGGATATCCTTTAACGGATAGTCTTCTTAGCGATGCAACAGCCGCGGCGGCCAGGTTCCGCGTCGTTAAGGCATCGGTGTTTATTACGGATGAGTACAGGCCGAAACAAGGGCTGACGATTACGATGGGGCTGCGATCAGACTTCTACCATATTCCTGAAACGCCACCAGCAGACGCATTCACGAGTGACAGTGCGTTACCAAAGTTCATGCAGTATTACGATTTGCATGGCGCGCGGCCGGGTCAAAGACTGCGAATTCCGCCTTCGGTCTCGCCAAGACTTGGATTCAGTTATGCCTTCAGAGACAAGGGTGTCGTTATTCGTGGTGGTGTGGGTATGTTTTCCGGGCGAGTGCCGTTGGCCTGGCCGGGCGGGATATTCAACAACACAGGAGTTAGCCAGGGCGGGTTCACCGCGAACAATAGCCAGAATGCCGCGGCAATAGGTAACATTCGATTTCGTCCGGAACCCAATGCCCAGTGGCGCCCGGGCGATTTAGGTATCCCAGCGGGTAAAGGGGGGCTGAACCTGGTTTCGTCGACACTCAACATGCCGAAGCTGTGGAGAACATCGCTAGCCGTTGACAAGACATTCCCGCGTGGATGGGCATCCAGTCTTGAGTCTGTGTTCAGTAGAAACATCAGTGAGATCCATTACATGAATATCAATATCCTCCCGCCCACACTAGTTTCGGCAGGACCGGGTAGCAGGAATGTATACCCGTTGCCAGTGGCGATACCCATACAGTGGAACGGGCACAATCCTTACGACCATGCGATCCTGCTGACGAATATCCATGGGCCAAAAGGCTTCGCGTACAATCTATCGTTCACATTGGACAAGTCGACGCGGAATGATTTCCAGTTCAGCTTCAGCTATGGATTCGGACACTCGATCGTTATGAACGAAGCAAGCAGTTCGGTGAACCTGAGCCAGTGGCGGTTAATGGAGACGGTGCAGGGAAGAAATTATATTGAGCGCTCTGTTTCCGATTTCGCACAAGGTCATCGCATATTTATTTATACCAGGAAGAAGTTCAGCTATGCCAGGAAGCGATTCGCTACCACTATTTCACTGGTGTATACCGGCCAGTCGGGCGCTCCGTTCAGTTATACTTACCAGAACAGCATGACAAGGGATGACGGTTTCGGTGGTGACTATGATCTTATCTATGTTCCGACAAGGGCAGACCTGCAGTCGATGCGCTTTTTGCCCAATCCCGTAGGTGGCGTGACTTACACGCAGGACCGGCAACGCGCGGCGCTTGATACGTACATAGAGAATGATCGTTATCTCAGGCGCAGAAGGGGCAGGTTCGCGGAACGGAATGGCAGCCGCCTTCCTTTTACCCATGTAGCAGATCTGAAGATCGCGCAGGATCTCAACCTCGCTATACATGGGAAGCGATACCAATTGCAGCTCACGCTGGATATTTTCAATTTTACGAACCTACTTAACAGGGATTGGGGCAGAACGTATTTCGTGGCCAGTGACCAGTTCGCGCTGCTGACTTTCGCGGGATATGTGAGTAGTACCGATCTCACGCCGCAGTACCGCTTCAATCCCAACTACAGCTGGCCCTACGATATCAGCACCAGTACGGTACCGGCATATAGCGCGCGTTGGATGGGCCAGGTGGGCGTAAGATTCAACTTCAATTAAGAATTAAAAATTAAGAATTAGGAATTTAGCGTCGCTAT
This sequence comes from Chitinophagaceae bacterium, assembly GCA_021323155.1. GTDB lineage: Bacteria > Bacteroidota > Bacteroidia > Chitinophagales > Chitinophagaceae > JAEZDC01. The sequence continues at coordinate 4,785 of JAJTCI010000051.1, forward strand.
TTGCCCCAGCCCCAGCGAAGGAATTCCGGTAGTGCGGTGGCCCAGGTCTTTACATCGTGTTTACCGCCTTCGAGTTCCAGGTATTGAATGTGTTCGTCGGTATATCCTTTCATTTTGAGCTCGACGACCAGGTCAAGCGTGTCGTCGATAGAGTCGATCACGCCATTCTGGTTGCGGTCTTCGGTCTCGTCTTCAGTGCCGCATTGCAAAAAGAATTTTAGCCAGGGATGGAATATCCCTTTGCGTACCTGCAGGTGCATCATGCGATCGGTCTCATCATCATACCCGTCCTCGTACGTCTTACGTCGCCACCACAAAGAGCCGCTGAATACGCCGACTTTTGTAAACTCGCTGGCATGGTTCCAGACGATGTCCAGGGCCGTTAGTCCGCCTAACGAAAACCCGGCGAAGGCTTTCTCTTTAAAGTTGGGTACGTTATATTGTTTACGGATGAAAGGCAGCAGTTCGTCGAAGATGAATTTATTATAGAGCCCTGCTTTCGCCCCGCGGCCTTTGAAGTCCTGCGCGTACGCGGTGCCGTATTCGAGTTTGCGATCGGCGCCACAGTGTATTCCTACGCACATCAGCGGTTCCAGCTGACCTTTCGACATTTCCTTATCGAGCAATTGGCTGAAGGGCATCTTCTGGAGGTCCTGCCCGTCGTTGAGCAGCAGCAGGCTCATTTGATCCGGCAACATGATATTCCTGGGGAGGTAGGCATCGATCACCACGTCCCTTTCCAGGTAGTCAGAATAGATCGTAACGTTCTCTGTGAGGACGGCTCCCGCCACAGCCGTTTTCTCTTTAGCCATAGCGCCAAAAATAGGGGAACAGCGTTTAAACGGGGGTAAAATTCCGGAATTCAATGAACTTGTTTTATATTGAAAAAATTTCAGATACAACAATCAATTGCTACTTATGAAAAAGATCGGTATCCTCTTCGGGCAGGAAAGAAGTTTCCCAATGGCTTTTGTAGAAAGAATAAACAGCAAAGGCATTGACGGGATTGTCGCGGAACCCGTGCGCATCGATAAAGTGATGCAGGGTGAGTCGAGCGGTTACTCCGTAATCGTTGATCGCATCAGCCAGGACGTTCCATTTTATCGTGCGTTCCTGAAAAACGCGGCGCTGTGTGGTACTGCCGTGATCAATAATCCATTCTGGTGGAGCGCCGATGAGAAATTCTTTAATAACTGCCTTGCGACCAAGATCGGGTGTCCAGTTCCCAAAACGGTGATCCTACCTTCTCGTGACCTGCCTGCTGATACATCGGACCAGTCGTTTTCCAACCTCGCTTACCCGATGGATTGGGAAGGGATTTTCAGTTACGTTGGTTTTCCTGCTTACATGAAACCATTTGCCGGTGGCGGATGGAAAAATGTATACAAGCTGCATAATATCGAAGACTTTTTTGAGAAGCATGGTGAAACGGGCCAGCTGGTGATGTTGCTGCAGGAAGAGATCGAGTTCGACGAATACTACCGGTGCTATTGCATCGGTGGCAAGCATGTGCGCATCATGCCCTACGAGCCCCGGAACCCACATCACCTGCGGTACCAGGCTGATTTTGGCCCCAGCGCAGAACGGCTGAAGCAAATGGAAGAGATCGTGCTGCGGCTGAACCAGTACCTGGGTTACGATTTCAATACTGTTGAGCTGGCGATCCGCCATAACGTTCCTTACGCGATCGATTTCTGCAACCCCGCGCCGGATGCTGAAAAGACCAGTGTTGGTGAAGACAATTTTAACTGGGTTGTCGAAACGATGGCGAATTACGCAATCGAAAGAGCGGTGGACCAGAAAGACGGAAGAGACAACCTGACCTGGGGTGAGTACGTGAAAAGAAGCAGCGCTAAAAAGAAACTAATCTAATTATGAATTAAGAATGATGAATTATGAATTGGGGGTGCCCAATTTTTGATCGTTGTTCTCAACCTTGCATCCTGCCATGAGCCATCTATCTTACCGTCATTTTACCCTGGGCATCGAAGAAGAGTACATGGTGCTGGACCCCAACACGCGGGAGCTGACCAGCCACGAACAGAAGATCGTACTGGAAGGACAGAAGCTGATCCGCGATAAAGTAAAAGCGGAGATGCACCAGGCCGTAGTAGAAGTAGGAACGGATATCTGCGAAGACATCGGTGAAGCGTATAAGGATGTATTCACTTTAAGGCAGACGATATCCAAGATCGCGGGTGACCTGGGTTTCTGGGTGGGCGCATCGGGTACACATCCTTTTAGCCATTGGCAAAGCCAGCTGATCACGGACCATGCCCGTTACAACGAGATCGTAAATGAATTGCAGGAAGCGGCACGCAGCAACCTCATCTTCGGCTTGCACGTGCATGTAGGTATGGAGGACCGGAGGATGGCCATACACATCGCCAACTCGGCGCGGTATTTTTTGCCGCACATTTACGCGCTCACCTGTAATTCTCCATTCTGGGAAGGACGGGTGACAGGATACAAATCATTCCGGACAAAAGTGTTCGACAAATTTCCACGTACCGGTATCCCGGATTGTTTCGACAGCATAGAAGATTATGACAGCTATGTGAACCTGCTGATCAAAACAAATTGCATTGACAATGCAAAGAAGATCTGGTGGGACCTGCGCGTGCATCCTTTCTTTAATACCGTAGAGTTCAGGATATGCGACGTGCCTATGACGGTTAACGAAACCATCGGCGTGGCGGCGCTGTTCCAGGCGGTATGCGCCAAACTATATAAACTCCGCAGCCAGAACCTCAATTTCATAACTTACCACCGAGCGCTTATCAATGAAAACAAGTGGCGCGCAAGCCGGTACGGGATCGATGGCACCCTGATCGATTTCGGTAAGGAACAGGAAGTGACCACGCGCCTGCTGATCTACGAACTAATGGACTTTGTTGACGACGTGGTGGACCATCTCGGCAGCCGCCACGCGCTTGCCAACGTTTCCCGCATACTCGACCATGGCACCGGTGCCGACAGGCAGCTTGCTGTGTACCACCAGACCAACGATCTTAAAAAAGTAGTGGATTATATCCATGACCAGTTCCTGGCAGTCTGACACCAACCTGCGGAATAGTTTTTGAACCTGATACCTGATCGTTCTATTCACTAATGCTTATTCTTTTGAATTAAAGCTGAATAAAGTCACAGGATTGGTATATCACTAGAGGCTACCCCAAGGATGAAACTATTTTGAGGAATTCCTTCTACAATACTAAGGCCATGTACAGAGTTCAGCGGTTTGATATATATGGAAATTCTAACAGCCTCAAAAAATTCGGTAGACCTTGCAGACCTGCTTGATTCGATTCCCGCGATGATCAGTAGAGTCGATCCGGAACTCCGGTACACTTACGCGAACGAGGCCTTCCTGAAATTTCATGACATCGATCTGGCCGGCGTTACCGGGAAGACTGTGAAAGAAGTCTTAGGTGTCGATACCTATGCACAGATAGAAGAATTCATCACAAAAGCATTAAAGGGCGAGAAAAGCTGTTTCGAATTTTCGGTCGAAGGGGCCGGCGGCAAGCAATTCTACCAGGCGATCCTGACACCAGGCCTGAACGCAAAAGGAAAAATTACAGGGTACGATTCTTTCGTCACCCGGGTGCCGGACAAGGAGGAGCAGTTCATTACTAAAGCCGACGAACTGAGAAAAAGCGAGGAACGGTACCATAAGATGATCGACGAGGTACAAGACTACGCTATCATCTTACTGGACACCGAAGGGAACATACTCGACTGGAACAAGGGTGCGGAGAAGATCAAAGGCTACAAACCCAATGAGATCATCGGCCAGAATTTCCGGATATTTTACCGGCCCGAAGACCGGCAGAAAAAAATACCCGAAACGCTGATACAGGAGGCGATCACCAAAGGAAGGGCAGAACACGAGGGATGGCGGGTTAAAAAAGATGGTACCCTTTTCTGGGGTTGGATCGTTATTACCGCGCTCCACAATGCCGCGAACGAGGTGATCGGTTTTTCTAAAGTCACGAGGGACCTCACGGAACGAAAGGCCGGCGAAGACCGGCAACGCAAAGTATACGAAGAAATTGAACTGAAGCACGAAGAACTCCGCAGAAGCGAAGAGCGTTATCATAAAATGGTGGCAGAAATAGAAGACTATGCCATCATCCTGTTAGACCGGTCGGGTTATATCCAGAACTGGAACAAAGGCGCCGAATCGATAAAAGGTTATAAGCCGCAGGAGATCGTTGGTAAGAATATCCGGGTGTTCTATACATTCGAGGACAGGGAACAACAATTACCTGAAAAATTATTGCGGGAGGCCAGCGAGAACGGGAGGGCTGCGCATGAGGGTTGGCGCATCCGAAAAGACGGCACTCGGTTCTGGGGTTCAGTGGTGATCACCGCCTTACACGACGAGGACAACAGCATTATCGGGTTCTCCAAGGTTACCCGTGATTTAAGCCAGCGCAAGGCTGCCGAAGAACAGCAGCAGCGATATATGCTTGAACTGGAACAAAAGAATGAGCAATTGCAGAAAAGCGAAGATCGGTACCAGAAAATGATCGCCGAGGTAGAGGACTACGCCATCATACTGCTCGACAAACGGGGGAACATCATTAACTGGAACAAAGGCGCTGAGAATATCAAGGGATATAAAGCAGAAGAAGTACTCGGTAAAAACTTTAATATCTTTTATACGACAGAAGACAGGCAGACCCAACTGCCGCAACAACTTCTGCAGGTGGCGGCTGACCACGGTAAAGCCAACCATGAAGGCTGGCGCGTAAAAAAAGACGGTACACGGTTCTGGGGTTCCATTGTGATCACGGCACTACATGACGAGGCACGCAACATAATCGGATACTCCAAGGTAACAAGAGACCTGACAGAGCGTAAGGCGGCGGAAGAAAAACAGCAACGATATACTCACGAGTTGCAGCAGAAGAATGAACAGCTGCGGCGGAGCGAAGAGCGGTATCATAAGATGATCTCGGAGGTTGAAGACTATGCGATCATACTGCTGGACAAAGAAGGCAACGTTGTAAACTGGAATAAGGGCGCTGAGAACATCAAAGGGTATAAGGCCAGCGAAATAGTGGGCAAGAACTTCAACCTGTTCTACTCACCTGATGACAGGGCGAAAAAACTCTCGGAGAGCTTATTGGAAATCGCCAGGCAGAAAGGGAAGGCCACGCATGAAGGCTGGCGGGTAAAAAAAGACGGCACCCGTTTCTGGGGATCGGTGGTAATCACCGCGCTGCACAATGAAGCGAACGAAGTGATCGGGTTTTCCAAAGTGACCCGTGACCTGACGGAACGCAAGCTGGCAGAAGACAAGCTGAAACATACGGCGGCACAACTCGAGAGCCAGAACAAGGAACTGGAGCAGTTCGCTTACGTGGCCTCACACGACCTGCAGGAACCTTTAAGGAAGATCCGGACATTTAACTCCATGATCATCGAGCACGAAGAAAAAAACCTGTCGCCAAAAGGAAAGGAATATTTCGAAAGGTCCATCTCTGCCGCCGACAGGATGCACAAACTGATCGACGATCTCCTGACCTATTCTCGCGCTACACGTGATACACACCAGCTAGAAGAGGTAGACTTAAATGCCATCGTAAACCGGATCAAAGCCTCCTACCGTGACATCGATAAAAAAGTAGTGATCGACGCGGATGTGTTACCAGAGATCAAGGGAATGCGATTCCAATTCGAACAGGTGTTCGAGAATCTCATCAACAACGGAGTAAAGTACCAGTTGCCGGGTAACGCTCCCCGTATCGAAATCCGCTACCGGATCGTCGATGGCAGTATGATCGCTGAAAGAGAATACAGCAATTCCGCTAAGTTCCATGTGATCTCTTTCATTGACAACGGTATTGGTTTTGAACAACAGTATGCGGGAAAGATCTTCGAGATGTTCCATCGACTCCATGGGCGCAGCGAATATACCGGGTCCGGCATCGGGCTGTCGATCGT
>JAJTCI010000305.1 GCA_021323155.1 Chitinophagaceae bacterium
ATAAGGATGGCCCTTCAATCTCAGTGGTGCCGGTAACATCGAATAATGAAGAGTATTTCATCGCGAAGCCAACATGCGATACGCTCAACAGGTATTTACCTTCCTTTATGCCACTCATGGTGTACCTGCCTTCTTTGTTGGTCACGGCAAGCTTTGCCACGGAAGAGTCCTTGGAGCGCAACAACGAGACCGTCGCGTTGGCCAGTGGCTTCTCGTCGGCGTCTTTAATAAGCCCGGAAATTGATTGGGCGTTCAGTGCGAAAGAACACACACTGAAGAGGATCAGGGGTAGTAACTTTTTCATTTTATCTCGACTATTGTAGAGCGAAGGTCCTCCAATTCGTGACAAATTCATGACATTTGACCTTAATAACACTATAATTATTTGATAGGCGGTTGAACAGGGCGACAAAGCGGTCTGCTTAGTTGCATAAACAACCTTTCTTATATTTGGTTTCTAAATCGCTCAATATGCAGGAGGCTTATATAGTTGCAGGTTATCGCACCGCCGTCGGCAAAGCCAAAAAAGGTGGGTTTCGGTTTACCCGCCCTGACGACCTGGCGATCGAGGTGATCAGGGGCTTAATGGCATCGGTGCCGGCGCTTGAGGCAAAAAGGGTGGATGACGTCATCGTCGGTAACGCCGTTCCCGAGGCGGAACAGGGACTGCAGGTGGGAAGGATTATTTCTGCCCGGGCGCTGGGCTTCGAGGTGCCGGGTATGACCGTGAATCGATATTGCGCAAGCGGGTTAGAAACGATCGCTTTAGCGACCGCCAAGATCCGTATGGGAATGGCGGATTGTATCATTGCTGGTGGTACGGAAAGCATGAGCCTGGTACCCACAGCGGGATGGAAACCGGTACCCGCGTACTCGATCGCCAAAGATGAACCAGACTATTACCTCAGCATGGGACTTACCGCGGAAGCGGTGGCTAAGGAATTCAATGTAAGCCGCGATGAGCAGGACGCGTTCGCGCTATCCTCTCACCAGAAAGCGAAGACTGCTATCGACAATGGCTATTTTAAACCGGGGATCCTGCCGATAAATGTCGAGGAAGTATATCTCGATGAAAAAGGGAAAAAGAAAACAAGATCATACGTGGTGGATACGGATGAAGGTGTCCGGGCCGATACAACTATCGAAGCGCTGGGAAAACTCAAACCAGCTTTCGCGTCAACCGGAACGGTAACGGCCGGCAACTCGTCTCAAACCAGTGATGGAGCGGCCTTCGTTATCGTTATGGGTGAAAAAATGATGAAGGAGCTCGGCCTGAAACCGATAGGGCGCCTCGTGAACTGCGTGAGCGCGGGTGTGCATCCCCGCATCATGGGTATCGGTCCCGTTGCAGCGATACCGAAAGTGCTGAAGCAGGCGAACATGAGCCTTAGCCAGGTAGAACTGATCGAGCTAAACGAAGCGTTCGCCTCACAGGCTATCGCCGTGGTGAAGGAACTGGGACTGGACCCGAATATTGTGAATGTGAACGGTGGAGCGATCGCACTGGGCCACCCACTGGGATGTACTGGTTGCAAACTCACCATCCAGTTGCTGCATGACATGAAAAGACTCAATAAAAGATACGGTATGGTCACCGCTTGTGTCGGTGGCGGACAGGGCATCGCAGGCATCATAGAAAACCTGTAGCTGGGCAAAAGGTTCAATCCTGCACAATCGGCTTGTCTTGACGTACCTTTAAGCAAACGCTGGTTATGAACGCAATCCTTGTTCCGACTGATTTCTCCGATACCGCGAAGAACGCCGGCCTCTATGCGGTCTCGCTTGCCTGTGAATTCGGCATCCAGAAGATCATACTGTATAACGCATACCAGGCGCCGATGTCGGCTGATCCTTCCATGCCGTCGGTACAACTCTTCGATATTGATATTTTGAAGAAAACAAGCGAGGAAGGTTTGGAACAGTTCGAAGCGGAATTACGCAGTTCCTGTACAAAGCCGATCCTCTTTGAAAGAAAGGCTGAATTCCAGTTACTCACCAGTGGTGTGGAAGAACTTTGTAAGCAGTTCCCCATCGATGCGATCGTAATGGGCATCACCGGCGGCAGCAAAGTAGAAGAGGTGTTGATCGGCAGCAATACGATCAGCGTGGCGAAACATGTGACAGTACCTGTATTTATCATTCCACAAAACGCCAGGTATCAGCCCATTCGGCAGGTGGTACTGGCTTGTGATTTTAAAAAGGTGGTGGAGACCATGCCGGTAGCAGCGATCAAAAACCTGCTTGACCTTGCCACGCCAAAGCTGCATATTTTGAACGTCACAGAAAAACCATCGAAGGCCGATGAAAAATTTGAAAGCCTGTTGCTTGATACCTTGTTCCAGGGATACACACCGCAATACCACTTTGTCCATGACACGCATTTTACCGAGGCGATCAACCAGTTCGCGGACAATAATAATATTGACCTGATCATCACCATTCCAAAAAAGCACGGATTATTCGAGGGGTTATTCCGGAAAAGCCATACGAAGGCACTCGCGTTTCATAGCCATGTGCCGTTGATGATCATCCACGAATAATTTGATTCGCTTGGATCCGTTGCCCGGTGCTGGTGAATCAACATATGTAGACTGCCCGCGCAAACCACAGGCGCCGAAACGCCACCCCGACATATAGAGCACTTATAGAGTACATATAGAGTACATATAGAGCACCTATAGAGTACCGTCTTCCTGTTACCCTCGATAAACACCTATATCTGCTTGTAGTTACCGCCTGATCGCCTCTTCCCTTGATTAAGGATTGCCTGTACCCTGCTCTGGGTTGACACGGTCCGTGCAACCATTCGTATAGCCGGTGCAACTTGTAACTTGTAACGTGCATCCCCTGCCCGAACGACAGAGTCGGGCGGGTGCAACTTGCAACCTAATAATGCACTTCCCGTAACCCCGGGACAGCGCCGTTGATCATTTTTGAGTGGGCGCAACAGATGTGATCGAGCGATGCGGAGAGGTCTCCATTAGTAAACCCTGTTTTGGGATAGGCGCAGAACAGACAAAATTCCTGCGAAGCACAGAACTCATTCCAGAGGTGTTCCAGTTGAACGGTCGCGCCGTTCAGGCCCTGTGACCATAAGACCGCGACCATTTCACCGAACGCCCTGATCTTCTTATCTCTTTTCTTTGCTTTGGTAAGAATAGCGGAAACGGTCTTATTGAATAGCGCCTGGTCGGGCCACCCATTGACCATGAACCTGGCAAGTGTTTCCTCTGCATCGAGCGCGATGTACCTGTCTTCTGTCACCAGGTGGTTGACGTGTATTCCGAATGACTCAAGTCGCTTTTCCAGGAGTGCCAGGTGCTCACCGGTGGCGATGATGATCACCGTATCATCGTTCTTGATTCCTCCACCTACGTAGCCGGCCAATGTATCCAGAAAAATTTCATCGTTCTCGTAGATCTGCACAACGTGATCCGTTGGCGCGATCTCGCCCCAGAAAATCTCAGTATCGGCTTTTATCCATTTCGTGTGCGTTTGGGTCATAGGTAAATGGCAGATAAGTACCCAAGGTAACCTGTTGTCAGGAAAGACTCCCTTAAAATTACGGACTGTCGCTTGTCAAAGCTTTAGAAGACGCTAAGATCATCCTTGTTCTTATCGCCATATCCCCACTCCTCTCCTTCCTTTAACTCCTTTCCATTGTAAGGAGCATAACGAAGAATGGTATAAACCATCCAGATAACCAGGAAAGGGGAAAGCAGGAACATCGCCCCGAGGATTTTTAGAGAAGCGCCTGCCTGGTGCAAGACGGTGTACAGGAGAAGGTAAACGGAAACGAAGATCGTCGCCAGCTTATAATTATGAAACACGTTCTTCATGCGGGCCTTTATACCTGTACCTGCAAAAACTCAGCCACTCACGAAAGGTATTTTGCCACGATGGGGAGGCGCCTGCCAACGCCAAATGCTTTAGGACTAACGCGGATGATCGGGCAGAACTGGTTTCGTTTATATTCATTCGTATTAACCAGCTTGAGCGTGCGGTCAACGAGCGCCGCGTCAAATCCCTGCGCCTTTATTTCCGCCGGGCCCATGCGCCGTTCGATGTATTGATATAGGATATTATCCAGCACTTCATAATCTGGCAAACTATCGCTGTCTTTTTGATTAGGGCGCAATTCCGCGCTCGGTGGCTTCGTAATGATATTCCCTGGTATAACTTCCTCTTCCCTGTTGATGAACTGAGCGAGGGCATACACCTGCAGTTTGTAACAATCGCCCAGCACACCAAGACCACCCGCCATGTCGCCATACAATGTCCCGTAGCCGGTAGCAAGTTCACTCTTGTTGGATGTATTGAGCAGGATGTACCCGAATTTATTGGCGATCGCCATCAGCAAATTGCCCCTGGTACGGCTTTGAATATTTTCTTCGGCGATGGAAAACGGGAGGTCGCCAAATATCGGTTTGAGTGTTTTAAGAAACGATTCATATACCTCGTCGATCCGGATGATGTCATAAGGATTACCCAGCTGCTTACTCAATTGCACCGCGTCGTTCACCGAATGCTCAGTTGAATATGGTGAAGGCATCAGCACTGCCCGCACATTCGATTTGCCCAGCGCGGCGCAGGCCAGCGCAAGCGTTACAGCGGAATCAATGCCACCGGATGAACCGATGATGGCCCTCGTAAAACCCATCTTCACAAAATAATCCCTGATACCGGCTACCAGTGCCTGGTATACCTGGTCGATGTTCATATAAGGCTGCAACTGCTCCGGGTCGCCATCTTCCATAGGTAGTTCCGTGATCTTTTCATTCGGGGGGCAGTTGATCGCTCCATCGTCATTGATCTCCACTGTAACGATCGCTTCCTGGAACATCGGTAGCTGCCTGCAAAGATTGCCCTGCTTATCAAACACCATCGACCCTCCGTCGAATACGATCTCCGTCTGGCTACCCACTGCGTTGCA
>JAJTCI010000052.1 GCA_021323155.1 Chitinophagaceae bacterium
ACATCAGGCCACCGCCTACGGTTGAATCTGGTGGCGGGTAGCTGGAGCGACCCGTTAGAAAGGGTCGTTCAAGGAAGTGTGCAAAGACGGGCACATCCCAGTCTTCGGCCAGCTGCTGCGCGGCACCTACATGATCGAAATGACCATGGGTGAGAATGATGCATTGCGGCCGGCTGTCTTTGCCAAAGATCAGCGAAGCCATCTTCTTGATCTTTTTGCAGGACCACTTCAACCCTGCGTCTACTAGCACCCATTCGTCAGGCGCCCGCTTCGAAGAGATCATGTAAATATTCACAAACGTGTCTTTCATTCCGAATACGTGCGGGGCAACGGTAAATATGTCGAGGTTGGTTTGCTTTTCCGTGGCTTGCATGACGCTTTCTTTTTGAAAATAGCAGCTTAAATTATGCCAGCGTGCAACTACGCCCGTTTCCCCCTTCACCCGTAAACGATAGAATATCTGCAGGCACGCGCGAAATGCCGGCGAGCTATATTTCCCGCCCGCTAAAGACCGGTGAGTAATTATTTGAGGCTTATTCCCTAAATCTTAACAATTTTGGCAATGGAAAAGTATTGTTTTCCTGCTCTGTTTAGCGGCAGTTGCTGTTATTTGTAAATTGAAACCCCTTTCTATGTTTGCACGATTACTCCTGGTCGCATTTCTTTTTTGTGTGAAATCCGTTTCAGCGCAGGATAGCAGCGTCGTTTTCTTTGACTTTGCAAAGCATGACCTCACACCGCTGGCAAAAAATACCCTGGATGCGATATTGGCGAAGCCTCGCTTGTATAGCGCAGCCATATATGGCCACACCGACCAGTTGGGCGATACGGCGTATAACGAGAAACTTTCTATCAGGCGGGCGAACGCGGTGAAAAACTACCTCGTCAGCAAAGGCGTTGATCCCTCCCGTATCACTGTTGTAAAAGGATTAGGAATGACGATGCCGGTGATCGATCAACTCGATTCAATTTCGCGGCAGGCTAACCGCCGCGTGGTGATAGTGACCGATTATGAAGTGGTCGCAAAGGACTCATCGGTCATCGAACATAACCCGCCACAGCCCCTGAAAGGAAAACTGATCGACGAGATAAAAGATACTTTAACACGTGCAGGTACCAATATTGTCCTGCGCAACATACATTTTCACGGTGGCAGGGCTGCATTTCTTGATGTGTCATATGAGCCACTGACAGAGTTATTGGACGCATTGAAAGCGATCCCTGCACTCGAGATAGAGATCCAGGGACATATTTGTTGTCATGAGGACGATGGTGATGGCGTAGACATCGATACGGGCGAACCATTTTTGTCGCTCTACCGCGCCCGGGCGGTGTATGATTTCCTGGTGGAAAACGGGATTGACCAGAAAAGAATGACCTACAAGGGCTATGGGCACCGGTTCCCGATCGTGAAAACCGAAACCACTGAAGCTGAGCGCACCATCGGTAAAACGACAATGGATTGACCCATGGTGTAACGGTAGCACAACAGATTTTGGTTCTGTTTGTTAAGGTTCGAATCCTTATGGGTCAACAAAAAGCGGTCACATTGGCCGCTTTTTTCATTTCAATCCCTCAAGGCATTGCTGCAGGCTCGTTTTCCAATCCTTTAACTTTATTCCGAATACTGAACCTATTTTCTTTTTATCCAGCACTGAATAGGTGGGCCTTTTTGCCGGCGTGGGAAATTGCGAGCTTGGGATGGCGTTGACCTTACAGTCGAGACCGGCTAAGTCCCGGATCGCGACCGCAAAATCAAACCAGGTGATCACGCCCTCATTGCTGTAATGATAAATACTGTAAGTATTTTGTACTGGGAACTGGGCATCCAATAACTTACCTACGATTGCAAATACTGCTTCCGCCAGGTCCCGTGCGTATGTAGGTGAGCCCACCTGGTCACTCACGACGTTGATCTCTTCCCGCTCTTTCATCAGCCGCAGCATGGTCTTTACGAAATTGTGCCCGTGGGAGCTATACACCCAGGAAGTGCGTAAGATGATGGTTTTTTGCCAGTTGTTAAGCGCTAGCTGCTCCCCTGCCAGCTTTGTATAACCGTAATAATTGATGGGTGCGGTTGCCGCGTCTTCTACCAATGGTTCTTTTCCTTCGCCATCGAACACATAGTCAGTGGAAAAACCGATCAGCGTCGTATCATATTTAGCGCACTCGCGCGCCAGTACGCCAGGCGCTTCAGCGTTGACCTTGTACGCCTGCTCCTGTTCGGTCTCCGCTTTGTCTACCGCGGTGTAAGCGGCGCAGTTGATAAAGAACGCGGGACGGTGTTGCTGAAAGAACGCTTCTACTTTAGCTGCATTCGTAAGATCCAGCTCCTCCCTGTCGCAGAAAATGAAGTTGAAATGTTCAAGGCTGCCTGAAAGTTGTTGGATCTCCCAGCCCAATTGCCCTTTGCTCCCTGCTACCGCTATGGTTGGTTTCATGTGAGGCTAAAATACAAAGAGATGCCCGTTGAGGCATCTCTTTTTTATAAAGGAATATCTCCTTAAAAACAGAAATAGGGACGTGACTGGATCTTATGACGATATATACCTTTCAGGTCCGCGATCAACGCTTCCGGTTTAGTGATCGACTTAAAGAATGCGTCATCATAATCCCGGTATTCCTTGTGTGCCACCGCCAGGATAACCGCCGCATAATCTTTGCCGATCTCTTTGGTGAGTTTGAATCCATACTCATGCTCCAGTTCATCAGAATCTGCATTTGGATCCACTACCTCAACCGGGATATTATATGATAGCAGGTTCTTCACCACGTGCGCCACTTTAGAATTCCGGATGTCTGCCACATCTTCTTTAAAAGTGGCACCCATTACCAGCACCTTGGAGTCCTTCACGTTATCATTGAACTTGATCACGTGCTGCAAGACTTTCTTGTGAAGGTAGTTCGGCATATTATCATTGATATACCGGCCCGCGAGAATCACCCTTGAGTTAAATCCAACCTCGGCTGCCTTGTAGGTAAGGTAATAGGGATCTACGCCGATACAGTGACCGCCTACCAGTCCCGGTGAGAATTTCAGGAAGTTCCATTTGGTACCCGCAGCCTCCAATACCTCGTAGGTATTGATACCAAGCCGGTCGAAGATGATGGAAAGTTCATTCATCAACGCGATGTTCAGGTCTCGCTGGGTATTCTCGATCACTTTCGCCGCTTCAGCCACCTTGATCGAAGAAGCGCGATGCACCCCCGCCTCCACGATCGACTCGTATGTTTTGGCAACCTGGTCAAGCGCTTCCGCGTCACAACCGGAAACGATCTTGATCACGTTATGAAGCGTATGTTCTTTATCTCCCGGGTTAATACGCTCGGGTGAATAACCTACTTTGAAATCCTTGCCCATTTTCAGACCGCTCAGACGCTCCACGATGGGTACGCAATCTTCTTCAGTGCAACCCGGATAAACGGTAGACTCAAATACTACGTAATCGCCTTTTTTCACCGCACGTCCAATTACTTCGGAAGCGCCTTTCACCGGGCTGAGATCAGGAACATTGTGATCATCCACCGGCGTGGGTACAGCTACGATAAAAAAGTTCGCGTCCTTTAAGGCCTCCTGCGAATCGGTGAAAGTGATATCGCAACCCGCAAATGCCTCGGGTGGCATCTCCTTTCCAGGGTCGATATTCTGCTTCAGCAGCTCGATCTTCTTTTTGCTGATGTCAAAACCGATCACGGAAAACTTCTTTCCGAATGCGAGTGCGATGGGCAGGCCCACATAGCCCAGGCCGATCACCGCCATTTTTGCCTGCTTATTTACTAGAGAATCGTATATCATTTGTTGCTGTTAAATTCTTTTGGTTGTTTATATAGTTCATCTTTTGACAAAGAGCTGAAATATTCATAAGTGATCTTTAACCCTTCGCTGCGATGCACCTTCGGTTCCCATCCCAGCAATTGTTTCGCTTTCGTAATATCTGGCTTACGTTGCTTCGGATCGTCCGCGGGAAGTGGCTGGTAAGCGATCTTAACACCGGAGCCGGTCAGTTTCAAAACTTCCTCTGCAAAATCCTTTAACGATATCTCATCCGGGTTGCCAATGTTCACCGGTTGCGCGTACTCGCTCATCAGCAGGCGGTAAATGCCTTCGATCAGGTCGCTCACGTAGCAGAAAGAACGGGTCTGGCTTCCATCACCAAATACGGTCAGGTCTTCACCACGAAGTGCCTGGCCGATAAACGCAGGCAGCGCGCGCCCGTCATTAAGCCGCATACGGGGGCCATAGGTATTAAATATCCGCACGATCCGCACTTCTACATTATGGAAAGTATGGTAAGCCATCGTGATCGCCTCCATATAACGCTTCGCTTCATCATATACTCCCCTTGGTCCTACCGGGTTTACATTGCCCCAGTATTCTTCGGTTTGTGGATGTACAAGCGGGTCGCCATACACTTCGCTGGTGGAAGCCACCAGTATCCGCGCGCCTTTCTCTTTGGCCAGGCCCAGACAGTTGTGCGTACCCAGCGCCCCTACTTTCAAAGTCTGTATGGGGATCTTAAGGTAGTCGATCGGGCTGGCGGGCGAGGCGAAATGAAGGATATAATCCAGTTTTCCCGGGATGTGAATGAACTTGGTCACATCATGATAATAGAATTCGAAATTCTTGTTTGGGAACAGGTGTTCGATATTCCGCATGTCGCCCGTTACCAGGTTATCCATGGCGATTACATGACAACCTTCATTAATGAACCGGTCGCATAAATGCGAACCCAGGAAACCAGCCGCGCCGGTTATTAGTACACGTTTGCTTTGCATCAATTAATGGTTATGGTCTGCCGATACTCACGTAATGATAGCCCCTGTCCCTTACCTGGCTTACGTCGAACACATTTCGCCCGTCGAATATCACCTTCTGTTTAAGTACCTTATCGATTTTTTCAAAGTCTGGCGTCCGAAACTCGTTCCACTCCGTAGCAATTATGAGACCATCCGCGTTTTCGAGGGCTGAATACTGGTCGCCGCAATAACTGATCTTGTCGCCTACCACTTTCTTTACGTTGTTCATTGCTTCCGGATCGAAAGCACAAACGGTGGCGCCCTCGGCCAGCAGCGCATCGATCATCTCGAGCGCTGGTGCTTCACGTATGTCGTCCGTATTCGGTTTGAAAGCAAGTCCCCACATCGCGAAATGCTTGCCTTTAAGATCGTTATTATAGTATTGTTTGATCCTTGGAATGAGGTGCCGCTTTTGTTTCTCATTCACCTCCATCACGGCCTCGAGTATCCGGAAATCGTAATCCACCTCGGATGATGATTTCACCAGTGCTTTTACGTCTTTTGGGAAACAACTTCCGCCGTAACCGATGCCAGGGAAGAGGAATCGTTTACCGATCCGCTCATCACTGCCAATGCCCTTTCTTACAAGGTCTACGTCAGCGCCCAGCCTTTCACAAAGCTGCGCGATCTCGTTCATGAACGATATCTTGGTCGCGAGGAAGGAATTGGCTGCGTACTTCGTAAGCTCGGCCGATCTTTCATCCATAAAGATGATCGGGTTACCCTGCCGCACGAAAGGTGCATAAAGATCCAGCATCACTTTCTGTGCTCTTTCCGAATTGGTACCGATCACCACGCGGTCCGGCTTCATGAAATCTTCCACCGCCATTCCTTCCCGTAAGAATTCAGGGTTGGAGACAATATCGAATTCGCCTTTATATTTCTTCGCCACCGCTGCGTGTACTTTTTCGGCTGTACCCACCGGCACCGTACTCTTATCAACGATCACTTTATAATCGGTGAGCAGGCCACCAAGGTCATCCGCTACTTTCAATATATAACTAAGGTCGGCGGAACCATCTTCACCCGGGGGCGTTGGCAGGGCAAGAAATATTACGTCTGCATCTTTTATCCCCTCTGCGAGGTTAGTGGTAAACACCAGTCTCCCTTCTTTCAGGTTACGCGCGAACAGTTTTTCAAGCCCTGGTTCAAAAATGGTGATCTTACCGGAAGAAAGCTTATCCACTTTCTGCTGGTCGATATCAATACAGTTCACATAGTTACCGGTTTCCGCAAAACAGGTTCCTGTCACAAGCCCAACATAACCGGTTCCAACAACAGCTAATTTCATTTATTCTTATTTTATTTATTTACGTATTCCAATACCGCGGTCGTGATCATATTCAGCTGTTCTTCGTCCAGCTCGGTATGCATGGGCAGGGAGATCACTCTTTCCGTTAACCAGTCGGTGACAGGCATTGCTGCCACCTGCAGGTCGAACGACTCGAACATCTTTTGCTTATGCCCCGGCACAGGATAATAGATCATAGATGGTATATCACGCGAAGCAAGATGCTGGTGCAGGCCGTCCCTGTCAACGCCCTCTAATATCAACGTGTATTGATGAAACACATGGGTACTGTTCGGGGCGCGGTAAGGGGTCCGGATCTTTGGGTTCCCCGCGAAAGCCTGATCATAATGATCCGCCGCTTTGTTTCTTGCCGCGATATAATCGTCGAGGTGACGGAGCTTAATGTCCAGCACCGCCGCCTGTACAGTATCCAGCCTTGAATTACATCCCACAACTTCGTGGTAATATTTTTTTTGCTGACCGTGATTCGCCACCATCTTCAGTTGCAGCGCCAGCGTATCGTCGTCAGTGAAGATCGCGCCGCCGTCACCATAACATCCCAGGTTCTTGGAGGGGAAGAAAGAGGTACAACCTACGGTACCGATCGTTCCCGCTTTTTTGGTCGTGCCATTACTGAAAGTATACGAAGCCCCGATCGCCTGGGCTACGTCTTCTATAACATACAGGTCGTGTTCCGCGGCTATCTTCATGATCGCCTCCATCGGCGCAACATGACCATACAGGTGGACGGGCACGATCGCCTTTGTCTTCGGGGTGATCGCCTTTGCGAGGCTCTCAGGATCCATACAAAAGGTCTTGGGATCCACCTCTACAAAAACCGGTTTGAGTTTTAACAAAGCCACTACCTCCGTGGTAGCGATGTATGTAAAAGAAGGTGTGATTACTTCATCCCCGGGCTGCAGGCCCAAAGCCATCATGGCGATCTGCAGGGCATCTGTACCATTCGCGCAGGGGATCACGTGTTTCGCTCCAAGGTACCTGGCCAGGTTTCCCGAAAAGTCCTGTACGGGCTTCCCGTTGATAAAGGCAGTGCTCTCCAGTACGTCCAGCACGGCGCGGTCGATCTCTGGTTTGATCCGGGTATATTGGGTCTTCAGGTCTACCATTTGCAATGGTCTCATAAACGTTTTTTAAAGGCGGCAAAGCTACACGAAAAACGCCTCTTCTGTTCAGCTTACTACTTATAGGTATTAGTGATACCCATCATATGACGGGTCCGTTTTCGAAAGCACCGATTTATTACATAAATAATACCAGCTTCGGTCGGTTAAGAAGAGAAAGTGGTTTTGTTATTGGCAAGTTCCAGGATGGTGCAGACCGTTTCCTTTATCGCTTCAATGGTGGACGGCTTCACCAGGTATTTATCCGCACCCGCGCTGTATGCAAAGGCGATATCCTCCCGTGAAGAGGATGTACTTAATATGAGTATCGGAACATTAGCGAACTTTTCATTGGCGCGGATCAAACTGATCACCTCGCGGCCGTGGACCCGTGGAAGGTTAAAATCCATGATGATGATATGGGGAAGCGCGCTAACTTTTTCAAGGTACGACGCCGCCATACTCCCGTCCTTCAATACTGTCATTTCAAAAGAGACGCTATTCTTTTCAAGGGCCTCCTGCAGGAGTTCCACATCATCGGTGTCGTCTTCTATCAATACGATTCTAATCTTTTTGCTCATCGAGGCGAAATATTCGAGGCTGATTTGTAAATATAATAGATATTTGGTATTCATATTTTATGCCTCGAAAAGCTAAACACACTGCCGATGGAGCTGCAGCATCAGGCGGATATGTTGTTGGCATCGGAGCTTCCGCCGGTGGACTGGAAGCGATCAATGCGTTCTTCGACAACATCCCCGGTGACACGGGCTTCTCATTTGTTGTAATTCAACATCTTTCGCCAGACTATAAAAGCCTGATGGCGGAGCTGCTGGCAAAACATACCGAAATGAAGGTATTTGAAGCGACTGAAGGAATGTCGCTCAAATCCAATTGCATATACCTGATACCCACCAAAAAAGTACTCACACTGAAGGGTGGCAGGCTCCACCTGGAGGAAAAACTGAGAACAAATCACCCCAACACCACCATTGATATATTTTTTGAATCGCTGGCCCGCGACCGTGGTGAAAAAGCGGTTGGGATCATTCTTTCCGGCACCGGTAGTGATGGTTCGCGGGGCATCAGTGCGATAAAAAATAACGGTGGAACGGTCGTGGTCCAGGACCCGGTATCCGCCGCCTTCGACGGCATGCCCAACAGCGGGTTGGCTACCGGTTACGCGGATCTCATTCTTTCGCCGGAAATGATGCCTGACGAACTCATTCATTTTCTAAAAGAAGCCCCGTTGATCCGGTCCTTCCACCAGCTCAACAACCAGGAAGAGGCCATCATCGCAGATGTTCTTGAACTGATACTAAAAGTAACGCAACACGATTTCAGCCATTACAAAAGGCCTACGCTAACGCGGCGTCTTGCTAAACGCATGGCCGAAAAAGGAACGAAATCCCTGAGCGAATACTATGAATTCCTGCTGAACCATCCCGACGAGGTCAGGGCGCTCTGCCAGGAATTCCTGATCAACGTTACACGGTTCTTCCGCGACGAAGAAGCATTCGAGGTGATCCAACAAAACGTGATACCCTCCTTGTTTAAGAACAAAGAGGCGGGCGATACCATCAAAGTATGGGTGGTGGCCGCCAGCACCGGTGAGGAAGCGTATACGCTCGCCATGCTCTTCGAGGAGTTCATGGAACTGCAGAAACGCTACGACGTAAGCGTAAAGATATTCGCAACGGATATTGACGGACAAGCCATCGAAATGGCTTCAAAAGGGATCTACACCGAAGAAGCCGTTAAGGGGATCGCTGCGGACAGGCTCAAACGGTTCTTCGTAAAAGAAGGACATACATACAAGGTTTCATCGTCACTGAGGAAAACGGTGGTCTTTGCCAAACACGATATCACCAAAGACCCGCCATTCAGCAGGATCGACCTGCTCACCTGCCGCAACATGCTTATATACATGAACGCGTTGCTCCAAAAGAACATCCTGCAGAAATTCCACTTCGCGTTGAATGAAGATGGCTACTTGTTCCTTGGCAATAGCGAGAACCTCGGTGTGCTTAAAGACGTGATGAAGGATATCGATAAGAAATGGAAGATCTACCAATGCATCAGTAAAAACAAGACGACAGAATACGAAGCGTTTCTCAACCCCACTAACCGGACTGGGCTAACGCTTCCCACACCAAAAGCCAAGAATGCCCTGACGCACCTGGCAGAGATCTTTAAGGATACATTACTTGACGAATACCAGTTTGCCGGGATATTTATAGACAGGGATTTCGAGGTGAAGCAGGCAGTGGGCGCCTTTAAACATTTTATCAGCTTCCCCGAAAGCAATTTCAATTTTAACCTGCTGAAACTCGTGCCGCCAGACCTGTCGGTAGCGCTGAGTACTTGTATCCGGAAGGCCATCAAGGAAAATGAGAAGGTGGTACAAAAGCGCGTGAAAGTGCAGGACGGGAAGGGCCACCGCCTGTTGAATATCGTCGTGAAGCCTTACCTCAATCAAAAGACCTACCTGCAACCCTTCCTGTTTATTATTCTCAACGAAGCGGAGCAGGACGCGAAGCCGGTAAGCCGCAGTATCACCACCACCAAAAAAGACGTGGTATCGCGGCGCATCGAAGAACTGGAAGCGGAACTCAAAGACACCAAGGAAAACCTGCAGGCGGTTGTAGAGGAAGTGGAATCGGCCAATGAAGAATTGCAATCCAGCAACGAGGAGATCATTTCATCAAATGAAGAATTGCAGAGCACGAACGAGGAACTCCAATCGCTGAACGAGGAATTGCACACCGTGAATGCGGAGCACCAGCTCAAGATCAAAGAGCTGATGGAACTGAATGACGACCTGAACAACTATTTCAACAATTCCGAAGTAGGACAGATACTGATCGACCGCAACCTCGTGGTGCGTAAATTTACACCCTTCGCCAAAAAACAGGTGAACCTTATAGAAAGCGACGTGGGTCGGTCGATCACTGACATCTCCACGAATTTCAAGGACCGGCGTTTCATCGGGCAGATCCGCTCCGTAATGGAAACGGGGGTACGGGAAGAGGAAGAAATACTCATGGAGGACGGAGGCGTTTACCACATGCGCATCGCTCCGTTCTTTCGCCAGGATCGTTCCATTGATGGGGTCGTAGTGAACTTTATCGACATATCGCAGCTCAAAACTCTGAATAGCATCATCGAGGCGGTATTGAACAGTTCCACAAGTGGCATCCTTGCGAACAAAGCGATAAGGGACAAACAGAATACGATAATAGATTTCGAATACATCAGCGTGAACAAGGCCGCGGAAAAGATGTTGCATACCACCGAAAAGGCCATGGTGGGTCAGCGGCTGAAAAAATTATTTCCCGAAATGGCTGACGCCTATTTCATCGATTATGTAGAGATCGTGGAAACAGGCCAGACGCGTCACTTCGAATTCTTTTATGATAAGGTCGGGCGCTGGTACGACATTATTTGCGTGAAGATGATGGATGGATTGGTGACCACCTTCACCGACGTTACCGAAAGAAAGAAAGCTGCCGACCTGCTGGCCCTGGGATATGAAGAACTGAAGTCGACCACCAAGCAACTGGAACGGTCTAACATGGACCTGCTGCAGTTCGCTTCCGTAGCCTCGCATGACCTGAAAGAGCCACTCCGGAAGATACAGGCCTTTGGTAATCTCCTGCGCGACAAGGTACGGGACAAGCTGGGTGACGCGGAAAATAAGTACATCGAGAAAATGATCAACTCGTCCAACCGGATGCAGAACCTGGTGGATGACATCCTGACCTTATCACGTTTATCGAATACTGAAGTACCCTTCACAAAAGTTGACCTGAACGAGATAATCAACAATATCGCGGACGACCTGGAGGTCACCATTCGGGATAAGAACGCGGTCATCAAAGCCGATCAATTATCTGTTACACACGCTGTGCCCGGTCAAATGCACCAGCTGTTCCAGAACCTCATCACCAACGGCCTCAAGTTCAATGAACACAAGCAACCGGCGATCCGTATCACCCAAAAAGCAATGCCGAAAAAATGGGCCGGCGAATTGGGAATTAACGCAAAAGATTTTCACGTGGTAGAGGTATCCGACAACGGAATCGGCTTCGAACAGAAATACGCGGAGAAGATCTTCGGCATTTTCCAACGCCTCGACGGGAATTCTTACCAGGGTTCAGGCATCGGCCTGGCCATTTGCCAGAAGATCATGGACAACCACAAGGGGTATATCAAAGCGGAGAGCACACCCGGGCGTGGGACAAAATTCCTCCTCGCATTTGCAAAAGAATGATCACCAGCTGGCGCGCGCTGTAGGACTTGCGTCAAGGTCTGCAAAATCCCCTGCCAGGTATTTATAATAAGCGGTGATGGCGATCATCGCAGCGTTATCCGTGCAATATTGGAACTCCGGGATAAAAGTTTTCCAGTGATGCTTCTCACCCCATTCGCGCAACGCATTCCGCAGCCCGCTGTTGGCGCTCACACCACCCGCGATGCAAACGTTGCGCACGCCGGTTTGCACCACTGCTTTCTTTAATTTCTTCATTAGGATATTCACGATCGTATGCTGCACAGAAGCACAGAGATCATCGATATGCGCCGCGGCGAATCCCGGGTCTTCTCTTTCTCGTGCCTGTAAAAAATACAGCACCGAGGTCTTTAGACCGCTGAAAGAAAAATCAAGCCCGGCTAT
>JAJTCI010000306.1 GCA_021323155.1 Chitinophagaceae bacterium
AACTCAATACTCGAGTTCGAGATCGAAGTGGTTGATGCAAAGGCGGCGGCGCGATAAACAAATAAAAAATGCGGGGAACTCTATACGTGTTGGACAAGTTAGCTATCGGCTTTGATGAATCGCCTCCAAATTGAATACATAATTATAGTTGCTATTGAGAAACCACCCAGGACAAACACAGCGTAGGAAAGCCTTGGATATTGATCCCTGTTATTCCATAGATATACAGAAGCCCATATAGCACCAATCCAGATTATCAGCACTATCATAGCTTTTGCGAGGGATTTAATGATTTCCATTTTGTACTATATTGTCTATTAAGGTACTTATACACGAGTACAACAGTGATAAGAAAATTCAGATTACATATTGACCTGTCAACCAAACGAGAAGGGCATATAACATTGCAGCGGTCAAATAAATTGTAGAATCCGAAATGCTCCCCCGCCTCTTTAAACTCTTGAATATTGCCAGACAGTAGATCATAGGTGGTACTAAAACACCCATAGACAACACGATTATATTAAGGATGTTCCAATTACCGAAACCAAAAAATACGCTTGAAAGTAACCCGTACAAAAGAGCAAAAGTAAAGCCATACATCAAAGCAAATCCTAAGATGGCAACAAACAGTTGCATTTTTTTTAAAGAAGTCATGCTTTTGCTCACTTGGTGTGGTACTATTTTTTCTCGATCCGGTCATGGAACGGTAAATACATTGGCAGCGCCGCGGAGCCGTACCAGGTAAAAACCTCCGTGTCGAATATGCCGGCTTTGATCGCGTCGTCACCTTCCATGAGTTTCAGCGCTTCTTCTTTTGTCTTCACATTCAGTATGAAGATGCCGCGGTAGGTCTTGTCATTCTTTTGCATCGGTCCTGCAACTACGAGTTTCCCCTCGGCAGCCATTTTGCCGATATTGCGGAAATGTCCTGCGAACAGTGCCGCGCGCGCAACCGAATCGGTAATGGTTGCTGGCCCGGTCTTCAGGATCACCAGCATATAGGCTTTCATTCCGTTGGCGTCCGCGCCCAATGAATCAGCGAGGGCTTTATCATAGGTGGGCGCGTTATTTTGTGCCTGGAGAGATGTTGCACCGGTCAGCAGCGCAAAGGCGCAAACCACTCTTAAGAAATTCTTTCTCGTTTTCATTATCGTTGTGTTTTCAATTATTTCAGGTTCCAGTTATGGTCCAGGCTCTCCCTCCGTGAAGTGGGCCGTTGCTTCCCCTGCGTAAGTTGCGGCACCATATTACTCACGTACGTGAGCAGCTCACTCACCGTCATTCTGTACGACTCCGTTAAGGCTTTCCTTACGCAGTAGGTGAAGACCCCGTTATTCCACTTGCCAGATTCGAAAGCGTATTCCAGCCCACCAGCAGCGGAGATCACCACTGTTCCATTGTTATTGGAAAGATCGGTAAACATATTCTGCATCAGGTCAAAAACATTGTAACTGCTCACTTTTTTCTGTTTGATCTTAATAGTACTACGGGCATTGACGGTTTTTACCCCATTACGCTGCACCACGCTGTTCTGCATCTCTTCTTTATCCAGCGCGCCGGAGTGGCAGGCGTCGATCAATAATAGTTTTTGCCGCGCGGGAACGTCAGTCAGCAGGTTTTCGAGTTCGTCGTACTTTAAGCCCCGTTTTACCGGGTTGTTGAAATTAACGTCATAAGTGGCATAATAGAAATCGAAACTGTCACTCAACAATCCATGGCCGGTCACCGCCATGATGATCTTATCGTTCACGCCAGTCTGCAACAGCTTCTTTTTCAGTTTCAGGATGTTCTCGCGAGTCACTTTCTTGTCGATGAGCGTATCAATCACTAGGTCGGGATATATTTCTTTGAAAGTTGCGGCCAGGTCCCTTACGTCCTTTACCGAATAACCCAGGTTCATGGATGAGTCCTTGTACTTAGCTACGGCAATACCAACGAAATACACTTTGGGTTTTTTCTCCGGCTTCGCGTTACTGAGGATCTCGAATGTTTGTTTGAGGGATTCTGACCCATTTTCATTTACACAGGATACGCTGATGATGTTGCGCCCTACTGATAGCGGGATGTTGATCTTTTCGATGACAGTGGTCGTGTCCTTATGTGACAGGTCTTTCCCCGCAGCGCCAAACAGTGGTGTATTATTTACGACTATATGCAGTTTGCTCAATTTGTACCTTCCATCATAGCACTCAACGGAAACATCATAGGTAGCGGAAGAAGTTGTTGGCCGGACATTCAACCGGTCGATGATACGCGTGATCGGTTTATGTATTTCCGTTTTCACCTGTTCTTCTGTAAGCCCCATTTTTTTCAACCGCTTCTTATAGGCGGTGTGGTATGCCCTTACCAGCGCGGTATCCGCTTTGCCCAGCGTAGAGAGCACAATATCGGGCCGGTTGAACTGCAGGTCGAATTGTTCGTAGTTAAAAGCACTGTTCTTATACTGGAACACGATGCCATCCAATGCTTTTTTGCTTGCCATATAATAACCCTGCGGATCGGCCAATACAAATCCCTGGTTGCCTGTTCGTACTGCATCCTCTTCCCTTGGAGTGTGAATGGCCGCGACCAGTTTACCTGTATTAAGGTCACGCAGGTTCACTTTATTGTCAGCGCCGCCGGTAGCGATCAGCTTTCCATCAGGACTTATATCAAGGCCAACAGAAATAAACTCCCGGTCTTTTAAAGTGTACACTACCCGGCCGGTGCTCAATTCGATCAACGAAAGAAAATTCCCGTTATGGTTCACCGCGAGGTGGCGGCCATCCGGAGAAATGTCAAGGTTTTCGGTCACCATCCATCCCGGTAGCTTT
>JAJTCI010000307.1 GCA_021323155.1 Chitinophagaceae bacterium
AGCCGTTGTTGGTCGCCTGACCAACAACTTCCAAAACTTCCCATGTTTGTTTCCCCTGGCGGAACACCATACCGCGCGTTAAACCCGGCAATGATCAAAATACCCGGCACCCGGAGTTTCGTATATTTAGTCTTAGCACTAACCAATGACCCGTCACCCGGTATCAAGCATGAAATTATTAATCGCTTTCCTGGTAACTGCATTCATAGCTTATCTTCTTTCCTGCAATTCTCATACTGAAATATCGTACCGCGTTAGCAGGTCACAGAAGTATCATAAACAGGACGGCTATATGATAAGCTGCAAAAAAGACCGCTTTGGTTACGGCGACGTATTAATTGTTGGAACCTATACCCCAGGCTCCTGGGGAGAACAATTCTACTATGATGAACTGCAAGGGAAAAGGTCGAACCAGGAAGTAAAAGTATTAAATACGCACCTCCGGTTCCCGCAAACCGGGGATAGCTTAATATTGAAAGAGATAAGAAAAAAAAGGGAATTCATTTATCATTCAAGTGACCTCCAGGAAATAATAGACCGTAACAACCAACTTGAGTTGACTGTTTTCTATAGACTGAACAATGACACAACGACGCTTGAAAAAACATTCCTGATGCGCCGCTATAAACACAGTTATTCAACCGGCACATTTCCACATTCGTAATCAAGAAGCTTTCCCGCCGTTGTTAGTCGCATGACCAACAACTTTATTTGTTGAGTTGTTTCATCAACCAACCTCATACTCATCCAGGCAATTCTTAAAACAGCCAGCTATACCTGTCTACGGTTGTTTTAATTCTTCATTAACGTTTTCCGCCGCCTTCCCCCTACACACCAAGCAAACCATCCGGTATATTTAAACATTAGCCAAAACACCATTTATGCAAAGACTCCTGGTCATTCTCAGTCTTGCCTGCTTAACATCATGCAAGACGATCATGATTAACGCGATGCTGAAAGATCCACAGGTAGAGACCACCTCAACGATCAAAGAATTCCAGTTAGTGAACAAATACTCCACCGAAAACTCTTTGATCATAAAGGCCGATACCTCGAATGCAGTTGAGAAATTATTCCTGGGCATGACGGTAGGATATTACATCTTCGACAAAGAAGGTAACCAGGTTTGCTATAACGGGTCCGTCACTTGCCATGGCAGCCAGTTCAAAGAACTGCTGAATGGCAACATCGACAGCTTCAAATCCTGCGAGGATAAGAATGTAACCCTGGCGACTGTCCTGGCGGAAACCTACGACCTGGACGATGCACCGGTAGACAAAAATCGCTTCCCTGCTTCCGATTACTATGTTGTTTCTTATTGGCAAAAGTTCCTGGGAGGAAAAAAAGGTTACGAGGACGCCGTCACCTGGATGGAAGAAGAGATCCGGAACAATCCCTCTAAGACCCGGTTTACCTTTATTAAGATCAATACCGACCTGCAGGAGAAATGGGGATTTATAGCAGGCAAAAAAGCAAAGCTGGACTGGAAGAGAAAAGGCGACCGGCTGACCTTGGATATAACAGACTTACCGGTTCGGAAGTGAAACAAGTCAACATTCAGGAATGATACGCCGGCATTAGTACCAGGTATGGTACGAACATCTTTCCCTCCCTGTCACTAGCCGCTTACTCCGCGAAATCTAACACAGTTATTTTTTACCGGGTGTATACATCCCGTTAACCAACTCCGCAATTGCGGGTATGAAAGCTTGAAGCACTACGCACATGTTCGCGAGGTCCAGTGTTTCCAATTCATCCGAAGGCTGGTGATAAGTGCGGTCATCCGGCGAAAAATTCATGATGGTGTAGGCAAGTACCCCTTTTCGCGCGAAAGGATAATGGTCTGACCTTTCATACAACTGGTGGCCGATAAAATCATCGTCCCGCAGTACCACCCCTTTTTCCGCTGCTTTCCATTTGAGGAATTTAGGCAGGTCTTTCTTTTTCGTGCCGGTGATCATGCAGGTATTCACCCGGTTTTCTTCATGTGGCTTGCCCAGCATTTCAAAATTGAGCATGGCTACGATCGCAGAAGGTTTTAATATACCGGCCAGGTGATAAGACCCCAGCAAATTGATCTCCTCGCCCGCAAACGCTACAAAGACGATCGTCCGTTCCGAGCCGGCCTGGGCAAAATACCTGGCCAGCATCATCATCGCTGCGGTACCGCTCGCATTGTCATTTGCGCCATTATATATTGAATCCTTTTTGACCGGCTTGCCGATACCCACGTGATCATAATGCGCGGTAACCAGCACCACTTCGTTGGGCCTGCTCTTTCCCGGTAATATCCCGATCACATTAAACAACAAAGATTTTTTCAGCGCTGGATTGACGCGGAGTAATACCTGGCTAAGTACCTCGGGTTTTAACATGATGATCACTACCTCTGCAGGGTCGGGCAATTCTTTTTGTTTCGACCTCAGTTCTTTCAGCAAACCCTTGGCTGATGGTGGTAACAATAATAACCTGGGAGCAAATGAACCTCCGGCGGCAAAAGAATCCAACACCTCGTCATACTTGTCGGTCTTCAACTCGATGATTTGAAAATCAGCTTTCCTTAAAGTAGGAGGCAGCGCGTTAGCGGGGAATAAAAGATATTCTTTTTCTGTTAACAGGGTATTGTTCACGTAGAATTCCTCCACATGATCAAACGATTGCTTCGTTCCGTTGAAAGGCTGGAGATAACCACTGTTACCAAAGGGCTCCAGTCCATACCGCTCGAACTCGCCGGCGATAAACACCGCCGCTCTTTCCAGTTCCGGGGTAAAGTTGTTTCGTCCTTTAAGGCTGTCGGAAGCCAGGTAGCCGATGATGGAGCAGACCATGAACGTACAGCTTAATAAAAAGCGCATGCTCAAATATAAGTTGCTGTGACAAGCGATCTTTCCCTGAGTACATCCGACCACTGGCCCTGCATAATGCGAACCCGATCAACCTGGAGTGAAGGGCATGTCCAGGTGGGAAGAAATGAGGAACCTACATAGGCCCGGCATAGGTACCCTATGGGTATCCCTAACCCGTCACACGGGACAGAGTCGGGACAGAGTCGGGACTGAGTCGGGACTGAGTCGGGACTGGAGGACAGTTTTTTGGCCTTTAGGGGTAGGAAAAAGGGGGCCGGCCGCCGTATTTTAAGGTAAAAAACGATGCCCAAGCAACATGGCCCGAACCCCCTGAGCGGTGGCAGTATCGGGAATATTACTTATGTAAACCATCCGCAACATGGGTTCATTGCCAGGGAGCGCGGGGGCCCGGACAAGGAGCAGATGGAGACCAACCCCAACTACGCGGTAGTGAGGCGGAATTATAACATTTTTGGCGACACGTCACGTAGCTGTTCGTTGATAAGAGAAGGTTTCGCCCCACTAATCGCCAGCGTGGGCGACCGACGGATATGTGACAGGCTGATGAGCCCGGGCCGCGACATCTTTGCCCATGGCCTGCTGTCAGGGAAAGGACACCCGTTCCATACCGAACTGATCCGGTCATTGAAGGGTTTTCGTTTTAACCAGCGCGTTAATGTTTACCTGCAGATGACCTGCCACGCGAATGTTGAGGTGAAAGAGGACGAGATCATCCTGACGATCCCAGGGACCACGCAGGAGCTTATCACAAACATCAGCCATTTCCGGCTCGTGTCATCGCTTGCGTCATTCGACTTCGAGGCAAAAGATGTCACCCGCAGCGATGTAGCAAGTGAGTTTGTGGAAAGCGACGCGACCGCCGGATTCCGATTCCGCCACGAGATACCCACCGGGTACCCCGTACATATGCTTGCACTTACAGTGATGTTCTATACGCGTGTGAGCGACACATATTACCGGTTGGGGGATAAGAAGTATTGCGGGGGAGAGGTGGTGGCGGTGGAAGTGGTGCATAGGTGAATGGGCAATGGTGAATGGTGAATGGGAGCGTAACGGGGTGGATGGCGCGTGATTATCTATAATCAACATCCAGGGTAGGGGAATAATAATTATTTTGCTACTCCTGCAATCACAAAAGTAGCTGTTAAGATGTTGAAAAGAACTGAGGTCATATCGTTCCTGGTGATCGCCGCGGGGATATATTATCTCCATTACCTCCAGCGCGACACCATATTTTTCCTATATGGCCTGGCCGAGGTCTTTCTTTATTTTGTATTCTTCCTCGTATTTATCTACGCGGTGTACCGGGCACTGAAGGCAGCAGGGATATCCCTTTAATGAAACGCCTCCTCCCGCTATTTATCGGCGTGGCTTTCGCCGGTTCTTTCTTTCTTGCCGGCCACATCGCGAATACCGATGGTGGCAAAACCATTATTATGTCTGCCGGCCATAATGGCGACCTGAATTTCCTGGACCTGGACCTCCGGGACGATAATACTTTTAAGCTTAAGAACGTGGGGCCTTTTGGTGGCACGATACACAGGGGTAAGTACACATTCTGGAACGACACGCTTATGCTGGATGATGATATCGATGGATTGTACCCCGGCGGAAAGTTTGTCGTGCGCATGAACGATGAGAACCGCAAATACTTCGATCCGCTGGGCCGCGATTCAACGAAATACGCTTACAGGCTTTATATCAGCAAGAGTAGCCGTGGTGTAGCGGAATAATAATTATTTTGTCACCGCGGCCCATCTCTGAAAAACGGCCCGGATCATGCCTAATGCGATTGTATATATACTTCCACTTGTATTATTATTCGCCTGCAATGGGGAACGCCACCGCGACACATTGAAACCCGGCACTGCCGATTCCATTTCAATTCAAGACCTAAACCTGGATGAAATGCTCAATGGCACATGGATACCCGCGCAGTTATATCACCGGTTAAGAGATAGTTGTCGAACCACCGATACTGCTAGTGGTGAATCATTC
>JAJTCI010000308.1 GCA_021323155.1 Chitinophagaceae bacterium
CCTCGCCGGTAGCGGCGGCGGCGGCACAGGTGCCTATTTTAGGATCGGGCTTGATTCCATCGATCGCTTTGAGATAATCTTCCGGGAGCTTCGGTGAGGCCGCGTTCCGCAGTAATCCCTGTTGATCGAGTAAAAGAATGGAGGCTACAGTTTCAGGACCTGCCGCTTTTTCCGCGGCTGTAGTAAGGAATGAAAGTATTTGGTTTTTTGATTCCCCGGTTTCAAGCATCCGGATCGCTTCATTATAGGCGTTGGCGTAGATCATGGTTGGCATCTGGGTAAAGATAACATTTAAGGGTCAGAAATCGCTGTAAACTGGGAAGTAACCGCCCCCAGCCACACCGTCACCTCCTCAACCCCAGCGTGATAGCCTCGATCCTTTGACCGCTGTTTGCCTTGTTATGCTGATCCTGTCAGCGGCGCTCTCCTACCTGTTGGCGCCACATGGCATAATAAAGTCCCTTATTTTCCAGGAGGGTATCGTGGTTGCCCGTCTCGGCAACCCTCCCTTTTTCCAGCACGTAAATAAGGTCGGCGTGCATGATGGTAGACAACCGGTGCGCGATGAGAATGGTGATTCGTTCCCTGCTCAATGAAACATCGCGTATCGTTTCGGTGATGTCTTCTTCTGTCAAAGAATCAAGTGCGGAGGTGGCTTCGTCAAAGATCAGCAGGTCTGGATGCCGCAGCAACGCCCTTGCGATCGATATCCGTTGCTTTTCTCCACCCGACAATTTCATCCCTCCCTCACCTAGCACCGTATCAATGCCTTTCGCGCTTCGTTGTAATAAATGAGCGCAGGCAGCCTGGTGCAACGCGGCAACGATCTCCTGCTCGCTGGCATCCGCTTTTACGAACAGCATGTTTTCCTTGATGGTACCCGCGAACAGCTGCGTGTCCTGGGTTACGAAACCGATCTGGCGCCGCAGTTCATTGTACCGGATGTGCGTATTTGGAATATCGTTGAATAATATCTCCCCGCTCACGGGCTGGTACAACCCTACCAGCAATTTTACCAAAGTAGACTTCCCAGAACCGGAAGGTCCTACGAATGCGATGGTCTTCCCGGACTCTACGGAAAAGGAAACGCCGTCTATAGCGTTTGTATTCGCAGTCTTATGCCGGAATACTACATCATTGAACCGGATGCTTTGCAACGGGCCGGTTTCAATAGGCGAATCGGGTCTCTTCTCCACCGGCTTGTGCATTAGTTGGTCAAAGTTGGCGACCGAGGCTTCCACTTCCCGGTAGCTGAGAATGATATTACCAAGGTCCTGCAATGGGCCAAAGATGGCGGTTGAAATAAATTGCATGGCGATGAGTTCGCCGGTGCTGAGTACGTCGCTGAATATAAGCCACAGCAATATGAAAAGTATCGATTGCTTCAGGAGGTTAAGCGTGGTCCCTTGCAGGAATGAGAGCGTTCTCACCCGCCGGGTCTTCTGCATTTCGAGATCGTAGATCTTCTGTGTCTGTAACCGGAGCCGGCGTATCTCCGGGAATGTAAGACCGAGGCTCTTCACCAGTTCGATATTCCGCAATGATTCAGTGATCACGCCCGACATTTTATTTGTCTCCCGGTTGATCGACCG
Organism: Chitinophagaceae bacterium; assembly: GCA_021323155.1. Lineage (GTDB taxonomy): Bacteria > Bacteroidota > Bacteroidia > Chitinophagales > Chitinophagaceae > JAEZDC01. The sequence goes on from JAJTCI010000308.1 coordinate 1,593, forward strand.
TTGCACCGTTTTGATCTTCTTACTCAACAGGCCTGTAAGCGAACCAAGCACCAGGATCCCGATAATAAAAACCGGCACCAGCATGCCATTCCGGGTGATGGAATACCAGATAAGAAAACCCATGCCCACTACCGTAGAAAAAAGGATATTGATGAACGCGTTGATGAATCGTTCCGTATCTGTCTTCAGTTTCTGCAGGATACTGAGCGTCTCCCCGCTCCGTTGTTCTTCAAACTCCTGGAAAGAAAGCCGCAGTGTTTGCTTCAGTCCGTCATTGAATATCTGCATCCCGAACAACTGCACCGCTTGCCGCGTAAAATATTCCTGGAAGGCTTTTGCAACGCGGGCGGCCAAGGCGATCGCGATGGCGATGCCCAGCCAGTATAACACGCCGTCCACCAGTTGTTCACGGGGTAGTTTGCCCGCGTTGGCCGCGTAATCGTCGATGATCTTTCCAAAGATGATCGGGTCCACCAGGGTAAGTACCTGGGCAATACCAGCGAGCAACAACGATAGCGCCACCCACCATTTCTGCTGTTTGAAGTATTTCCAGAGTGTTCGCATGAATGCTGTTGCCTATCAAAGTTCGTTCCTTACACAACCGCAAATGAAAAAGGTCCCGTTTGCATGGGACCTTTCTTTTTTATTTAGAAGGGATCTTGAGTTTCCAGCCTGGCTGGATCAGGTCCGGGTCTTTCACCTGGTCCCTGTTGGCCTCGAAGATCTCTTTCCATGTAACACCATACTGCGCGCCGATCTTGGAAAGATTATCACCCTCTACCACGGTGTATTCTTTTTCTGAACCACCATCGGTTGACTGGATATTCATCACCAGGTCGCCGGCCCGGTAATCGGGGTCGATCTTGTTATAAATATCCCAGAGTTGCTGCTTCACGTTTTCAGGCGCAGTGCCGTCTATATACAACACGTTGTCTTGTTGTCTTACCTGCAGGTTGCTCACGCCCGCGCTGGTGGCGGCGTCGAGTAACTGCTGGTATTTACCTTTTAAAGAACCGGTTTGGCCTATCATTGTTATTTATTTTTTATTACTAATTGGTTATCGACTCTTTTCGGGCGCAGGGCATTTACTGCCATCATCAGGTCCTGGAGCTTCGCGTTGTCCTGGATCGTTCCACGCAAGGTGACGACGCCGCCATTCACGTCTGCCTGCACGCCGTCGTATGATTTGACAACCCCGGCCAGTGAACTGCGCAATGTT
>JAJTCI010000309.1 GCA_021323155.1 Chitinophagaceae bacterium
TTTGATCGAAAGGCTCATCTTGCGCGCGTCTTTGTCCAGTGTCACCACTTTCGCTTCATGCTCGTCGCCGAGTTTGAAGAACTCCTTCGCGTTGATCGGCGTATTGGCCCATGTGATCTCGCTCACGTGCACCAGTCCTTCAACCCCAGGTAATATTTCTAAGAAAGCACCGTAGTCTTCGATGTTCACTACGCGGCCTTTCACCACTTCTCCTTCCTTGATGGTCTCAGGCAGCACATCCCATGGATGCGGGGTGAGTTGCTTCAAACCAAGGCTGATACGCTTCTTGTCGTCGTCGAAATCCAGTACCACCACCTGCAGTTTCTGGTCCATCTTCACCACTTCTGAAGGGTGGTTGATACGGCCCCATGAAATATCGGTGATGTAAAGCAGTCCGTCGAGGCCACCGAGGTCCATGAACGCACCGAAGTCGGTGATGTTCTTCACGGTACCTTCCAGTACCTGGCCTTTCTCCAGCTTGCTCATGATCTCCGCACGCTGTGCTTCGATATCGCTTTCGATAAGTGCTTTGTGTGATACTACGGCGTTCTTGATCGCTTCGTTGATCTTCACAACCTTGAACTCCATCGTCTTGCCTACGAACTGGTCGTAGTCGGTAACCGGCTTCACGTCGATCTGTGAACCTGGCAGGAAGGTCTCCATACCAAATACGTCAACGATCAATCCACCTTTTGTCTTGCTGGTAACGGTACCGGTGATCACTTCGCCCGTCTTGTGTACTTCAACGATGCGCTCCCATGCACGGAAGATCCTTGCGGACTTACGGCTGAGGTTCAGGTGACCTTCCCTGTCTTCTTTCTCTACTACCATCACTTCAACGGTATCGCCGATGTTGAGGCCCTGCATATCGCGGAACTCGTTGGCGGAGATCAGTCCGTCGCTCTTAAAGCCGATGTTTACAACAATGTCGGTCTTTGTCATCGCTACCACCGTTCCGTTCACGATCTCGCCGTCATCGATCTGGACGAAGGTTTTGTCGTACACGCTGTCGTAACGCTCTCTTTCATCCTTCGCATAATGACTCACGTTGCGTTTGTCGATGCTCCAGTCGAAATCGTCGTGCGCGGTTGCCAGTACTTCGGCAACGGGCTGCTGTGCTGCTACAGGCGCAGACTCGTTTGTTGACGCTGTAGTCTCCGCGGTTTCGGTAGAAACCAGGGACTCCTGTGGTTCAGCGTTTGGGTTAACAATATTGTTTTCAGACATGATATAAAATCCCGAGGTTTTTATTCGGGGTGGCAAAAGTAGAATTTTACCCTTGAAATACCACCTATTCCCGGCACGAAGTAGCCCTTTTTGGGCTGATTTAGAAGGATTTTAAGGAGTTTTTGGGGGCGGGCTGGGGTTTTTCATGGCGTCGCCTGTTGCTACGCTCAGTTCAGGGTCCCTTTTTCATGGTGGCGACCATCCTGCCAGGTTCTCAAAAACCTGGAAGGTTTACAGGACCTCACCCCTAACCCATCTCCAGGCGGAGAGGGGTACCCGCGGCAACCAACAATTAAGTTGCAGGCATCATAACACTAAAAAAATTAATTTGAATTCCCTTAAAACCCTGTCGCCATGGTCATTACCCTGGAACCCTTTTTCCATCGCAACGAGGAAGGCATCGCCCTGCACTTTACGCACAACCATCAGCTCAATGACATTATCAAAAAACTACCCCGGGCCAGGTGGAGTCGTTCCCATGGATGCTGGTATATTCCATGCACACGGGTGGATTATGAGCGCTTAGCCGCCGCGGTAAAAGAAGTCGCTCAACTGGATGCCACTGCGCTGAAGGCTTACCTGGCGCAGAAGAAAGCGCTGATCCCTTCGGTGAACAGCAAGATCCGGCAGCCAACGGCGCAACTTATCATTTCAAACCCACTGAACGGGGAGAATATAAAAGCGATGGTAGCATTTAGGAATATGTTACAGCTGAAGGCTTACAGTGTGAACACGATCAGGAATTATTGCAATGAATTACATCATCTGTTGAGGTTGTTGGGTGGCCGTTGCATCAACGACCTGGGCAAGGAGCAGGTGATGAGTTATTTGCTTTGGATGCTGGAAAAGAAGGGATGTTCGGAAACGCGTGTGCATACCGCCGTCAACGCCATCAAGTTTTATTTCGAACATGTACTGGGCCGGCAGAAGGAGTTCTATGATTTGCCGCGGCCGAAAAAGCCATCTCAATTACCTGCTGTGCTGGCCGATACCGAGGTGGTGGGTATTATTCAAAATATCAGCAATCTAAAGCACCGCACCATTGTAATGGCGGGATATTCCGCCGGGTTAAGGGTGAGTGAAATTGTCAATCTAAGATCAGGGATGTTGACAGTAAACGGATGATGCTTCATCTGCGTGGCGCTAAAGGCAAAAAAGACCGGATGGTTCCCTTGTCGAAGAAGTTCCTGGAAGTGCTTCGTGCGTATTACAGCCAGTACCGTCCCAAGGAGTTCCTGTTTGAAGGTGCGGACGGTAATGGGTACAGTACACGTAGTATCCAATTGATCTTACAAAAGGCGAAGCAGAAAGCGAAGGTCACCAAGAAGGGCAGTACACATATGTTGCGGCATAGTTATGCCACGCATTTATTAGAGGCAGGAACGGACATACGTATCATCCAGGAGATATTGGGTCATAACAGTGTAATGACGACGATGCGTTATACCCATGTAAGCAAGCGGACGATTGGGAATATTCAAAGCCCGCTCGACAAATTAAGCTGGTGAGTTTCGCCTTTCCGGTAGATAATCAACCCAAAAAAGCGCAACTTTAAAATCCTGGAAATGAGGGT
>JAJTCI010000053.1 GCA_021323155.1 Chitinophagaceae bacterium
CAGGTCATTCAGCATCTTCTCCGCGTCCTCCTTTGTAAGGCTACCCTTTTGCGGCGTAGTGACATCCTTACGTGTGGGTTTTTTCTTATCCTTATTGTCTTGTTTGTCACTTTGCTGCTGCGATTGCTTTAACTGCTTCATTGCCTTTTGCAGGTTCTCCCTCGCTTCCCCATCTCCCGGTGCCAGCCGGAGGGACCGCTTGAACGCGTCGATTGCCTCGGGGAGTTTGTTTTGCCGTATGTAAGACACCCCCATATTGTAATACGCCTGCGCTTTCAATACGGGGTCAGTGGCCGCGGACGCAACTGCCTCATAAGCTTTGCCCGCGTCTGCATACTGGCCAAGCTTCTGTTTTGCATTACCGGCATTAAAACGAGCAGTGTGATTGTTTCCCTTCCTTAACGCCATGTCATAAGCTTCATTTGCCTTTTTAAATTGCCGCTGGCGGTATTCCTGGTTGCCTTTTTCAATATACTGGTTCACCTTCTGCGCGGTAGCAGCAGATCCAATACACATGACTAATATTACACCGATAAACCTCATGCAACGCGCCTTTTTCGTTCAGGAATAAAATGTTCGGCTATAAGGAATAGAAGAGCAAACCCGATAAAGAAAGGAAAGAAATTTGTATACCCGATCTTCCCGGCAACCGCGAACTTTTTCTTCTCCATTCCATTCAACTGCGCCGCCAGTGCGGTGGTCGCGTCGCTGGTATTATCCAGTCGCTGGTATCCTCCCTTAGTAACGAAAGCGATCTTTCGCAATAGCTCCTCGTTCAGTTTGCTCACCACGATGTTGCCATCCATATCTTTTTTGGGCTCTGTATCGCCCGGCTCAATGATATTCGATCCTTCCGGCGAGCCGATGCCAAGCGCATGAACCACTACCCCATTTTCAAACAAACCTTCTGCCGCCTCGATCGCGCTTTCGTCGTTATCCTCCCCATCGGTGATCAATATGACCGCCTTGTATTTTTTTTGCTTCACATCAAGCGAGTTCGACGAAACTTCCAGCGCTTCGCTTAACACGGTCCCTTGTACCGGTACCGCCCCTGGATTAGCGTTAGCAAGGAACATTTTCATGGCAGCGATATCCGGCGTAAGTGGCATTTGAAGGTAGGCTTCCCCCGCGAACAGTACCAGCCCCACCCGGTTCTCCTGCAGTTTCGGCAATAGGTTTATAATGAACTGTTTCGCTTTATCCAGCCTGGAAGGTGTAACATCCTGGCTCAACATACTCTTGCTTACGTCCAGCGCGATCATTACATCTACGCCCGTTCCGTCACCGGCTTTCGACTGCACAGGCCTTCTAAGGTTCGCCGCCGCGAGGATACACAACGTGATCGCTGCGAGCACCAGGATGATCTTTGAGTTGAAAAGTTTAGGCGAGTAGTGCTTCAGTAGTTGGTCGACTAGACGCTTATCGCCGAATTTTAGGCGCGCCCACCTCTTCCAATAGAGTAGCCCGATGAATAATGCCACCAACGGAAGCAGCACCAGCAACCCAAATAGAAATTGTATGGTTTCAAATTGAAGCAAAAGGACAATTATGCGGCATATAAGCAAATACAATACCTGCTTACGCCCGGCCATCCTAAGTTAATGATGATCCGCGTGAACGAACGTTAAATATCTATTTCACACCCTCCATAAAACCAAGCTTCCTGAGGATGCCGTCCAGGATCCTGAGTCGAACGTTGATCATATCCATCGAACGCTCGCCCTCGAGGTTCAGAACGAAAAAATAAGGATGCTTGTTCTCCTCTATCCACCCGACGATCCAGCCTAGCGATTTGCCGTTCTCCTTAAAACCCCACCCGGTTTTATAACTGAGTTTGTAGTTGGCGTTGTCTTTCTGCAGCATCATCCTTCTTACAATGTCCTGCGGACGTTTGTCCATTTTAAACTGCTGGAAATACAATTGCTTCACCAGGCCCAGTTGCTCGTCGGGTGTGATCTTCAGGCTATTGTCCAGCCAAAAACTATCGATCTTGCTGATCTTCCGGTTACCGTATTTTATGCTGTCGAGCCATAACTGCATAGTGTCCTGCCCGATACGCCTTGCTACCTGCTGGTAGTGGGAAGCGGACGAATACTTGAACGCCATCTCCAGGCTGAGATCCTGGTTCCATTGCGGGTTAGACCGCGTAACGCCATCCCATTTGATCACTTCTTTTTCATTAAGCAGTTTACCGGTCTTCAAAGCGATCATGGAGTTCACGATCTTGAATGTGGAGGCCGGAGTGAAAGCAGAATCACGGTAGCGCGCGAGGTTATAAACCGTGAATTCATTGCGGCCATTATCATACATGGCGAAACACCCGTCTACCTGGTTGCTGTCGAAGTAGGTCTTCAGGCTATCGTCTATTTTGACATTGTTGGTAGAGCATCCCGATATAATAACAAATACCGTTAAGGATGCCGCAAGCAGTCTTTTCATTTTATGCATTTGATTTAAGTACTCCCAGCTCGTGACCAACCTTGGTAAAGGCGGCGATCGCCTTGTCAAGGTGATGCTGTTCATGGGCCGCACTCAGTTGTACCCTGATCCTGGCTTTGCCTTTGCCCACCACGGGATAAAAGAAGCCGATCACGTAAATGCCTTCTTCCAGCAGGCGCGCCGCGAAGTTCTGTGCAACCACAGCTTCGTACAGCATGATGGGCACTATCGGGTGATCACCGGGTTTGATATCGAACCCCGCTTCGGTCATCTTATCACGGAAATACTTTGTATTGAATTCAAGACGGTCCCTCAGTTCTGTCGTCTCGGTGAGCATATCCAGCACAGCGATAGAGGCGCCTACGATGGAGGGAGCAAGTGTATTCGAAAAAAGGTACGGCCTGCTGCGCTGTCGCAACATCTCGATGATCTCTTTCCGGCCCGACGTGAAGCCGCCGCTGGCGCCACCAAGCGCCTTGCCAAGCGTACCGGTAATGATATCGATGCGCCCCATCACACCCTTGTATTCATGTGTGCCCCGCCCGGTCTTACCCAGGAATCCGGATGAATGAGAATCATCCACCATAACGATCGCATCGTACTTATCGGCCAGGTCACAAATCTTATCCAGCTGGGCGATGGTGCCGTCCATACTGAACGAGCCATCCGTTACAATCACCCGGCTGCGAAGGCCCGCGCTCTCCTGCAGCTTTGCCTCCAGGTCGCTCATATCATTGTGGAGGTACCGGAATCGCTGTGCCTTACAAAGCCGCACGCCGTCGATGATCGACGCGTGGTTCAACTCGTCACTAATGATGGCATCCTGCTCATTAAATAAAGGTTCGAACACGCCGCCATTGGCATCGAAGGCGGCAACGTACAGGATCGTGTCTTCCGTACCCAGGAAGGTGGCGATCTTCTGTTCCAGTGTCTTATGGATGTCTTGTGTTCCGCAAATAAAACGCACGCTGCTCATGCCGTAGCCATGGCTGTCGATAGCCTTATGTGCCGCCTCGATCACTCGCGTATGGGAAGATAGGCCCAGGTAGTTATTCGCACAGAAGTTGAGCACGGTGTTACCGTTAACCGTTATCTCCGGTCCCTGCTCACTGGTGATGATCCGCTCTTTTTTAAAAAGACCCTGCGCTTCGATATCCTTCAACTCCAATGCGACGCGCTGAACAAACTTATCGTTCATATTGAATGTTTAAGCAGCGCAAAGATATTGGCAAGGAACCCAATCGGGAAATGAAAAACATGGGCCCATAACAGGTCTTTCCCTGGCTTTCTATCGAACAACCCTCTGGACCAGCAAAAGCAGTGGCAAAGCGTGAAAACCATTTCATAGAATCCTCCACCCTCTGTAACGGTTATTCTATCACCGTTTTGATTTGGTCCTCGTAACGTGTCTTAGACCGGCACCAGGCAGCAGTCTCATTTGTTAAGGGTTTGCCAAGAAAAAATATCCCGCTTCCGGGTGTAACATAGTGGAATTACCTTCGTTCTGCTCTTCTCAACCACCTGTTTATGAAACGCTTACTTATCGCCGGTTTTTTACTTATTATTTCAATGGCGGTACTTGCCGTAACCGCCAGCAATACAAGGAAAAATGATTGCCCCCGTGAGACCGGGGTCTGCGGTACCAGGAAATGCGAACAATCTCCTGCCATGGAACGCGACAGGCAACAGTTCTTCTGGGAACCCGTAAGCCGTATGATGATCGCTTTATGATAAATCCTCCCCCTGTGTCAGGGGATTTTTTTTCTTTGCCATGTAACATCTGATTTACAGCCTCGTTATAACTGCAGCAACACCCCGACTACCCAACTATGACGGAAAAGGAATACAACCAATGTGTTGACCTCTATTCGGATAACGTCTTTCGCTTTATAGTGAAAAACCTCCGGCACGAGGAAGACGCGAGAGATATTGTGCAGACTGCTTTTGAGAAGCTATGGCGCCATAAGGACCAGGTTGAACACGAGAAGAGCAAATCCTACCTGTTCACCGTGGCCTACAACCAGATGATCGACCATATCAGGAAAAACAAAAGGATTCAGCTTAAAGAAGATTTCTCGGCCGATACCCGGGTACAACAATCCAATACCGGTCGGGATACCAGGAAAATACTGATGGAAGCACTAAACAGGCTGAGCGAAACACAAAAAAGCCTGGTGATGCTGAAAGACTACGAAGGATACAGTTACGAGGAAATAGGTAAAATAATGGGTTTATCGGAGAGCCAGGTGAAAGTATACCTGCACCGGGCAAGACTGGCTTTAAAAAACTATTTGGTAAGTCCTGAAAACGTGATGTAAAGATGATCAACCGAAGCAATTACGAAGAATACCTGTTGTTATACATTGACGGTGAATTGTCACCGGAAGTAAAGACACAGGTGGATGCATTCCTGGAGGCCAATCCGGATCTTCGGGAGGAACTGCAATTGCTGGAGCAGACCGTCCTTCAGCCGGAAGAACAAGTCCGGTTTGTTGACAGGCAGGAACTTTACCGCGAAGAAAACGGCATCTCGATCGCTAACTACCAGGAGTTTTTCCTCCTCTATGTAGATGGTGAGCTGGATCATTCATCCAGCCAAGCCGTTGAAACCTTCGTTCTGCAGAACCCGCGATTGCAGGATGAGTTCACGCTGCTGAAGCAGTCGGTCTTAACTGCTGATCACGTGATCTTTGAAAACAAAGCCTCGCTCTATCGTAAAGAAGAAAAAAGAAAACCTGTTGTCATCAGTCTATTCCGGGTCTCTGTAGCCGCAGCTGTTCTGGTGGGCATCGTTGCTTTGCTTTGGGTGCTGGACACCGGTACAAAAACGGACCCCATATCTGGTACGCAGCAGGGTCTACAGCAACCTGTCAATAATCCCGGGGATATTGTACCTGTTACAAACGGCCAGGAATTAACGGTGGCCGAAGAAAAGCCAACAGGCGGGAAGATACAAAGCAATCCGCCGTTGATACAACCCCGTCAATCTAAAGAAGTGGTAGTAGAATTACCAAAGCAAAATGACCCGGCTCCGCTGGTCGCAGAATTACCAGTGATTCAAAATTCCAACACACCGCAGCAAAGCACTACGGTAGAGGCGGAGAACACTGCGGCTGGTAACCTAACGCAGCAATCTATGGTGACCGCCCAGGTAACCCAACCACCGGTTCAGACCGCTGCCTACCCGGAGGAACTTGAAATAGAAGAAGATAAAACCCTTTACGTCGGGGCGCTGGAGATCAATCCCGATAAGGTGCGCGGCTTTTTCAGGAAAGCCGGCAGGCTGCTCACTGGTAAAAAGAATAATGATGAAAGTGATGGCAAAGTCCAGGTTGCCAGCTTCGAATTCAATAAACAAAAGTAAACCCTCAAATCTATACTCATGAAAAAGCTATTAGTAGCGTTCGTGGCCATACTGGCTGCGGGAAATGCCTTTGCCCAGGCGGATACCACGAAAGAAAGATCAGATACATTGGTCGTGGGCAACTTCATTATCATCAAGAAAAACCGTGAAGGAACGAATGACACCTCCGACGTCAAGATCAGCAAACAAAAACGGAAGAAAAATGTAAGCACCAACTGGTTTGTGCTGGACCTTGGCTTTGCTAACCTGAGAGACGAAACCGCTTACGGCTCAGCTGAAGCGAATGGATATTTACTTGGTACACCCAACTTCACCAAGGCGGATATGAAACTGGTAACAAACAAAACGTCCAACGTCAACGTCTGGTTCTTTATGCAAAAACTGAATGTGGCCAGCCATGTACTGAATCTCAAGTACGGTCTCGGTGCCGAGATGTACAATTTCCGCTATAGCAACAATATCAGTTATCGGGAGAAACCAACGGTTGGAGTGATACGCGACTCGGTAGACTTCTCTAAAAACAAGCTATTTGCCGCCTACGCCACGGTGCCCTTTATGGTCAACATCAATGTCACGCCGCACCGGAAGCAGGGCCTGGGAATCAGTGCAGGGGTGAGCGCCGGATACCTTATCAGCAGCCGTAATAAGCAGGTGAGTGACGAGCGGGGCAAACAAAAAATAAAAGGTGATTTTGAATTGGAAAAATGGAGACTGGCATACATTGGGGAACTCAGCCTCGGGCCGGTTAGACTATACGCCAGTTACAGTACGAACAGGCTACACGAAAGGGGACTAACACAATACCCCTATGCTGTCGGTGTTCGGTTCAGCAACTGGTAAAACATTATTTGGCGTTTTTTCTCATGTGCATTTGATACGGCTCCCGGCTCCCCGGGAGCTTCTTTTTTTCCACGGCGGCAGATTAAATATGCTTTAAACCGCTTAAGAAACGATTGTTATAAAAGAATTGCATAGTTCTTGCTTTTGCGGGGGAAGAAGATTTTCGACAACCAGCCTTAACAGTTTAACTGACTAAATTTTTGTGAAAGGCCAATGTCGCGATAATCTTCCAGGAACTTAACCGTTCTCTTTTAAAATCACCTTGTCCTATGCGCATCCTTGCCACCGCTTCGCTCTTAGCGCTGATATTCATCGGCAACACATCGTTTTATTCCAAGGGCACTTATACGATCCTCGTTGACAAGAGCGATTATGAGTTGCACGTATATAAAGACGGCGAATGGGTGGGTGGATACCCAGTGGTATTTGGCAGTAACGACCAGGGCGACAAAATGATGGAAGGCGACCGTAAGACACCTGAAGGTACTTTCCGCATCACCAGCAAACGCGTACACGACAAATGGAGCCGCTTTATGCTCCTCGACTATCCAACTAAAGAAAGCTATCAAAAATTCAATGACCGCAAGGCAAAAGGATTGATACCTAAGAATGCCAGGATCGGTGGAGCGATTGGCATACATGGCACCTGGCCGCGGGAAGATTATGCGGTCGACCGTTACCAGAACTGGACGCTCGGTTGTATCAGCCTGAAAAACGAACACGTCCAGGAACTTTACAACATGATCCCCAGCGGTACACAGATCACCATCCGCAAATAACTATTTTTCCTGCAGGAAGGCAGCTACGGTTGACGTCCATTTGGACCTTTCATTTACCAGCAGGCTTTGATGCCCCGAACCGGTATACTTTACCAGGTACTTATCTTTTGATACCATGTTTTGAAATATCCTGTCAGTTTCACCTTCTGTTACCCTCACATCCCGGGTACCCCATTGGAGTAACACTGGACAGTTTATTTTCTTCGCGTAATCCTCGGGATTGTGATCAAAACCGTTGAAGCCCCTTTCTACACTACCCCAGAACGTTAGCAATGACGAAACAGGTTGTGCGGGAACACCCATTATCCGGCAACGTCCTTTGACCGCACCAAGCAAACTCCCGAAGGGCATTTCCAATATCATCCGCGAAGGCTTCAGCTCAAAATCATGGACGGCTTTCATTTGCGCAGCCGCGCCCATCGATATTCCCCAGAAAATAATATTCTCTTCTCCACTGGCTTTAACGTGATCATAGGCGGCCTTTACATCTTTTGCTTCCTCCGCCCCGATCGTACAAACACTGCCTTCACTATTGCCATGTGCGCGAAAGTCTACCAGCAGCACCCGGTAATTCATGTTTTGAAAGGACTGCGCTTCTTCCAGGATGTCAGATTTATTAGCCGCATGACCATGAAACATGATAATTGTGCCTGCATGACCCATGCTATCAGGAGTACGATCGATCGATTCCCAGGCTTCCAGGGCCACTCCATCGCTTGTTTGCAGGATAACGGTATTAACAGCGAATGGTGGTGTCGACGTGGTCTTCTTTCTATAACTCTTTACACCAACCAGCAAAGCCTTTGTCTTATCAAAGAAACCTGCTTTATCTACCTGGAATTTTTCAATGGGTTTATCACTGTCGTAGAACCGGGTAAAGTTGTAGGCGTGAAATGCGGCCATGATGTTGAGCAATACGAAAAGCACAACAAGGCTATATGCCAGCCGCTTTAACCACTTACGGGGCTTATTCGATAACATGGCTTCCAAAATAACTTTGCAGCACTTTAGGGATCTTTATTCCGTCGGCTGACTGGTGATTTTCAAGTATTGCAGCCAGTATGCGCGGCAACGCCAGGCTACTGCCATTCAGCGTATGAACGAGTTGTGTCTTGCCTGCTGCATCCTTATACCGGCACCGCATCCGGTTGGCCTGGAAATTTTCAAAATTACTCACGCTGCTCACCTCCAGCCATCTTTCCTGTGCTGCACTATACACTTCAAAGTCATAAGTGATCGCACTGGCAAAACCCATGTCGCCACCGCAGAGTTTTAGAATTCGGTACGGCAACTCCAGTGATTGAACCAGTCGCTCCACGTGGTTGACCATCTCGTCTAGTGTTTCATAACTCTTTTCCGGTTCAACTACCTGTATGATCTCCACCTTCTCAAATTGATGTAGCCGGTTCAACCCGCGAACGTCCTTTCCATAGCTTCCAGCCTCACGGCGGAAACAAGGAGAATAGGCGGTCATCTTAACGGGCAGGTCTTCCGCTCGTAAGATAGAATCGCGGTAAATATTGGTTACCGGGACTTCCGCGGTAGGTATCAGGTAATATTTGTCTTCAGTAACAAAATACATCTGCCCTTCCTTATCCGGCAACTGGCCGGTACCATAAGCAGAATCTTCGTTCACCATAAATGGCGGCAAATATTCGGTATAGCCCGCCTCCGTGTTATAATCCAGGAAGTATTGTATGAGCGACCGCTGAAGTTTTGCTCCCTTATGCATATACACAGGGAAGCCACTGCCTGTGATCTTGTTGCCCAGCTCGAAATCGATGAGGTTGTATTTTTTCGCAAGGTCCCAGTGAGGTAACGGGGGCGTATCAAATTGCGGGCGGATACCGCCTTCACGTATCACCTCGTTCTCTTCGGGCGACTTTCCCTCCGGCACCAGGGCCGAAGGCAGGTTCGGCAGCTGGATCAGCGTATCGGTGAGTTTTTTTTCTGTCGCCGCCATTTGTTGCTTTAACGGCTCCAGTGCTGACTTATGTTCGGCGACTGCCTGCTTCAGCACTTCAGCCTCTTCTTTTTTCCCTTGCGCCATCAGTTTTCCGATGTCCTTCGACGCCGTGTTCACCTTCGCCTGAGTATTGTCGAATTCAGCCTGCAACTTTTTCCTTTCATCGTCCAGCGCTATGATTTCATCCACCAGTCCAGGCTGTTTGAAGTGCTTTACCGCCAATCGCTTTAGAGCTTCCTCCTTGTTCTGCCTGAGAAAATTAACCTGTAACATCTTTTGCCGTTTGCGGCAAAGATAGCCTTTGGAGATTTTTGTTTGGGGATCGAAGTCATACTACTACTGGATGTAAGGGCTAACGGAAGCTCCTGTCCGGCCCCGCCCTTGAAACACCAATTAATGACCCGGTTTTTTTCTGCCGGCGACCACGGCAAGCTTTAGACATTCTTTAAATGATCGCTTGCCCGGGGTTAGTACATTTGCCACCATGAATATTAATGACGACCTGGTTCAGCGTTGGTGGAACCTGGAAGCGAAATTGACCGAGCGGTTTGGGAAAAAACCTGATATGGAAGCCATACTCTTCCTCGTAGGCATCCAGGAAACGGGGTTTATGCCTGCGAAGATCACCAAGGAGCAGAAGCAGGATCTCATGCACGTGGCTACCTGTAGTCTTTTATCGGCAAGTGGCTACTACGTATTGGAGGGCAGGGATGAAGAAGGATGGCCTCATTACAAGCAGGTGAAAGAATTGCCAATATTGGGCCTTATGGAGCAGGAAAATTTTCTGAAAGACCATATTTTACTTTATTTCGGAAATCAAGAATTCTGACATGAAAAAATTGCTTACCGGTTTCCTGGTCTTATCTGTCCTATCACTGCAGGCGCAAAAAACAGGCAATGCCAGGCCCACTTATAAAACAAAATCAACGACCGGGAAAAAAGTCACAGCGCCGGCTCCT
>JAJTCI010000054.1 GCA_021323155.1 Chitinophagaceae bacterium
AAAGAAAGCTTTCTTATCTTGAGTTTTGCTTCACCTGCGGGGGAGTAGCGACTGACAGCTTAGAGATTTCCAGTTCCGACTTTGACAAAGAGAAGTGGGATAAGGTATATAAATATATAGATAATAAAATCCCATTCGAAGATTAAGGACTGTCATCGTCATAACAAAGTGCAATTCAGACTTAAGCTGAGAGCAATAAACGAAGACCTATTTTCACTAAGTAACTTTAGCGTCAGGATGGCCAGCTCCGATCGTTTATTTTGCTTTTAATCTTTAGTAAATATATTTAACTTTAGTTGCCAGGCTAGACATCATCAAACCAGCCTGCCGGCAGGCTGTATCCGCCTTGGATAGTACCTGAACGTAGCATGCAACTGCAATAATCTCTTAATACATTCATGAAAAGACCTCTCCGACTTCTACTCGTTCTACCAATGGTACTATTTGCAATTCTTCATTATTGGGTGTTCAATCCGGACGAGAAAGCCTATGGACTCGTGCATTTGATGCTAAAAGGACTATTTGTTGTCTTTTTCTTAATTGCGATAACTACGTCATACTTCTCCCTTTTTGCGTCACTACATCGTCGTCAGATTAAATTCGAAATATTATTGTTGACGATATTTTCTGTTTCGCTCTTAACAGTTATCTATACCCTGACGCTTCGAGGACATGCATCTGGAAAAACCTGGCTTGTTGCCGAAAGCAGCGACTCGAATACTTCACAAACACTTACATTGAAAGAAAACGGAAACTTTACAATCTCTTGAACTGCGGAAGATTTTGGAGTTGACTATTCCGGAAAATATATGAAAAAAGGAGACACAGTATTTCTTGATCGAAAAACAATCGAAAAGATACATGAAAAAGTTTCTCCAGTTTATATAGTTCTCGACTCAACGTTAATACCGGCACCAAATGGCAGCCAATTCAATTCGTTTAAGGTTAAAAATGTAAAATAGCTACGTACATCACTATTCGACGTTAACTACGGCTTAATGAAAACAATAAAGTTTGCTGCATTTCTCTTTTACCGCTATTATTCAACAGGAATAACCAAAGACATCCCATACATCAGTACTATATGTGCGTTAGCAATGCTGACATTTATGCATCTTTTGCAACTATTACTTGTTACCAGTCTATACGATATCATCATGCCTTCAACCGCAAACGATCCTAGGATAATAGGGTTTTTGAAGATGCTTATTGTCGCTATTCCAATCTTTTTGTTTTTATGCTTGCTCATCCGGGAAGAAGAACTTAAGCGCCTTAAATACACAAAAGAACAACGGAAGAAAGGTTACTTTGTCTTAATAGCATACATCATATTTACTATAGTGACATTGGTTCTTATTGCGGAAATAACACGGGGCTATAGGAATACAGCTTACGTAGAACAAAGTTTTTCATCGGCATAGCGTATCATCATTGTATACTAGCCTTTTCATTAAATTGTATAATCAAAATTCGACGCTTATGCCATCCTCTAAAAACCTCCTGTCCTCCATCCTCCTGGCTACCCTGCTATACGCATGCAGCATGACAGAAGAGACCAATTCCAGTCCCAGGCTGTCAGTAGACTTCAGGCAATTAGAGAACGAAATAATAGCGTTAACGAATGCCAAATGGGTAAGGCTGGAAGACTTTCGTACCACCAAAGGTGATAAGGTGATAAAAAGAGAACTCAGGATCGATTTAAACCGGCCGGATACATTCCCGGGCAACGATAAGCTGAAACAGATCATCCTTTTGGTAAGGTCAAAACTGGCCGATGCCTCCCTGTTCGATACATTTACCGTAGCGGAAGTGGCGCCCGCGAAAGGCGAAGAAGATGTTGTGCCTGCCAAAACGATCCTGCGATCGTATACCATCAAGGCAAAAGATCTATAATTTAGTGAAGGATGCCCGGCAACTTATTAATACTATTTATCGTGTGTTTCTTCTTCGCCTGCTCAGGCGAGCAGCGAAAGGGACAGCACGCACTGGAAAATTCTTTCCTGCAAAAGAAAACACGGTGGAAAAAGGCGAAAGAGATTGGCAGGATCTCTTATTCGTTTAGCGGGTGTTTTGGTTCTGAACAGGCGGACCTTAGCATTTACTTGGATGATACCACGCATATCGCTTTACTCAACAGGCACGAGTCTGAGGCGTCACCTAACCAACCTGTAGAAAACGTGATCTCACGGGAGCAATTAATTGAACTCGAAAATTTCATTTTGAAACTCCATAGTTATAATACGAATGGAGGGTGCACCAACACCTCATCTTATGAAGTCACATACAACGGGAAAAGTTTTGAAAAGGTTATTACCAGTTGTGATTTTGAAGACTTTGACTCATTCCTTTCAAAACTCTCATTTCCACCCAGGCGTTGTTAGCTCAGTGATTTCGTAATCCACACAGGATCACCCACGCTCAACCTATCAGGTTAATTCAAACAGCCTTTATACTAAAAGGCAACCACTGCTCCCGTAATCAAACCAACCTGACAGGTTAGTTCCATAGGCATTCACCATTCACCATTGCTCACTCCTCATCCTGCGCAAAATACACCGCCTGCCGCACCTTGTGCTTCACATTGCGGTTATGCTGTACCGCCGGCTTCCATTTGGGTGAAGCTTTCATCATCTGTACCGCGATGCGGTCGAAGTCGGGATGAAATGAAGTGGTCACTTCCACTTCCGTCATACGGCCTTGCTCATCGATGACTCCTTCAACGATCACGACGATGCGGTCGGCGTTCACCAGCTTGTACTGGGAAGGGAAGTAGAGGCGACGCTTCACGTGTTTTTGCCAGTCCTTAAGGCCATCCTGGAAAATAGCGGGCCGGTCGACATTGCTCGTATCGGTCGGCGCTCCTTGTTCATCGAAGTGAAGTTTGGTGACAAGTGTCCCGTTCTGGAATACCTCTTTCGCACTCAGTACCCCGTTGCGATGAAAATACTGCCAGGTTCCATGCTTTTTATAGTTGACATCACGGCGACCTGCAGCTGCGGGCGTGCCGTCTTCAAACCAGGAGACAGATACACTGCTGCCATCACTGTTAAATGCGGTGGAATCCGCGAGGTAACCATTGGAATGCCAGGAGTAAGCGTTGCCGGTAATGGCGCCGAGATCGTAATTCGCCGAGTCGCGCATATTCCCATTGCTATAGTAGCTGGTCCAGGTGCCGTTACGCTTGCCGTAAAAAAATTCACCGGTGGAAGAGACCAGGCCGTTGGGATGATAGTAACGGAAGAGACCATAGGGTACTTTACAGGTGCTGTCTACATAATACCCCTCCATCTGGAGTTTCTTTTCATAGAGATAATAATCCGTGCGGTACCAGACACTGTCCTTTTTTACCACCAGGGAATAGAACCGCGCTGTATTGATGCCTGTCTCCTTCCAATCGTATGTATAGAATTTTTCGATCTGCTGGGCTTTCAGCAATACCGGCGCCAGCATTATACATGTAAGAACGATCCACTTCATAGGAGAAAATAACAGCTAAGTGAATGATCGGGTCGCATAAAAACAAATATTTCTAATCGCAAGGAATAATCCGGTGAAGACCATAAAACCACGCACTCCACCAGTCAACTGCCAACCGTCATCTATCACCTCCCCTTCCCCCCATGCAATTTCAAAAACTCCGACAGCGCCGCATGGTACACCGAGGCGCCTTTCTTTAGCTTCTTCGCATACGCCGCCTTCTTTTCCTTGCTGTTATTGATCTCCTTGGCATACGCCACCGCCTCTTTAAATATCTTCCGGCGATCGGTTTGCTTTTTTGTCGGCTTTACCTGGTCCATCCGCGGGTACCGCGCGATCACCATTTTGTTCTTATACTGCTTCACCACCATCAGCTTGCCGATCTGGCCGCTGAATCCCTGCAGCAACGGGTGGTCATCTGCCCTTGCCATAAGCGTTAGTTTTTATTACAGCGCCCGGCCCCCGGGAACTGTAGGGTTAAAAAAAAGGATCACCTTCCAGGCGACCCCATTCATACTTCATTATTACCCCGCTACGACTACAGCATGACCACGAAACGACTAAAAAACGACTACAGGTAACCTTCGTTCATCCTTCGTTCATGCTTCGTCCACCTTCTAAGGCGCGCCCACATAAATTTAATCTAATTATTGAGAATCTCAAACACGGCAACCCACGCTATAGACGAAAAACGATCAATAACCTTACAACCCGGCAGATAATTTAATCAACCAGTATGAAAAATTATACCCCAATAAGCTTTATTCCATATTCGCCAACTCCACCTCCAGCTTATCAAAATTTTCCTCGTTCTTGTCCACCGCGAAGCGCCTTATTTTATCGCATTCTTCTTTGGTGGCGAATTGCATTCTGAAAGTGAGCGTGGTCTTGTTACCGGGGGCTTCTTCAAAAGTGGTGACCACCCGGAAGTGCGGCTGGGTAACCCGGTCCCAGGCGATGAGTGACGGTTCATTCACTTCGAGGAAGACCACTTCGTTGGGGTAGTTGCCTTTCTCCGGACCGTGCATGGTGAACTTCCAGGTACCACCGGGAACGGGATTGAATTCATGGAATGTATTGGTGAATCCGGCAGGTCCCCACCAGCGCGCGAGGATACCCGGGTCTGTCCAGGCGCGGAATACGCTCTCCCGTGGGGCATTCATCAGACGGGTAGTACAGATCTCGCAGTCGGCTGGAGTGGAATAATATCCGGGATCCATCATATGCTTATTGGGTTTGAATGAAACGCATTGGTCATTCTTATTTCAAAAACAAATATTGCAATAAATATAATTCAATGGATGCGTAGGTGTTCAGTAAGCAGTTCCCTCCCGGAACTCCTTGGCCAGCTCCTTTGTGAAATTGTATTTCAATCCTGCCTGGTAGTCGTTATGCCCGGTGAATTCTTTATTGCCGACAATGCCCACATACCGGTAGTAAACCGTTATCGCACCCCACCAGCTCAGCCCGCCTTCGGCTGTAAGATAAAATCGAAGTCTTTCAAAGTCGGTTAGCGCCATAGCGCCAAGGCCCATGTGGAGAAAGCGGAAGTCGACATCTCCTCCTGTTCGGACGCCCCAGAGCCCCGCACGATAGTTGGGATTGTTACTCCACTGGATGCCGTAATAGGATGAAGTGGTGTTGCTCATGAGCCAGTTAAGTGACAACCTGTTCCGCACCCTTGTGATCTCCAGGCCCGCGTGTCCACCGTAAAACGCGGACGCAGTCACCGAGGGGCGAAAGATGCCATAGCCACCCTCGTGGCGGGATAAGTCCCTGGTGGTATCCCAGGTGATCTGTGCATTGGCGTTAGCGCCGAAGAATAACAGCGCCAGTAATAACAAGGCGGATCTCATGAGAGTTGAGATGTTAGATTTCAGATATCAGGCTTTTGCTATTGACCATTCACCATTCACCATTCACGACGCCAAACACTGGTTCACCGCTTTCACAAAATCACTCACCAGGTAGCTGATCAGCTTCCCGGTGGAGGGATCGTTCCTGCCATCACTCAGTTGCGTGGCGCCCTCGCAGATGTGCAGGTAGGCCGGCTTGGAATCGATGGCAGCGAAGTTCAGGAACTGCCGCGCGTGCAGCGGCGTGATGCCACACGGCGTGGAAGCACTGCTCAATGTCCGTTCAATCGCATCGAGGTCCAGTTCGATGCCGCAGAGTGTATCGTCGGTGAAGCCGGTCGCGTGTGCGACGGCCTGTATAAAGTTGCGCTTCTCGTGGATGAAGATGTCTTCGTAAGTGATGAGGTCCACGAATGGATTGTTCACCATATCCATCCACACGTTCTGCGGGATATAATTCTCATGGATACCGATCACACAGTACTTCTCCAGGTACCCATCTTCCTCCGCGTAGGTGAAGCCGTTACCGCTGTGCCTGCCTTCCATGGGACGGAAATCAGGATGTGCGTCCAGGTTGATGGCATTGATCTGCGCGAGTGGTATCACCCCTGCTTTGTGCCAGCCCTTGGCCGCCCCTTTCATGCAGGGATAGGAATTATTGTGACCACCACCGATCACGATCGGCAGTTTCCGGTTTTGCGTGATTATATGAATGAGCTGCTCCACTTCATCATCCACCGTGTTCACGGCGTGACGGTAAGCAGCGATCTGTTCTTCGCGGTCATGCGCATTGTTGTCAATGAGCTTGGCCATTTCCGAGAAATCAAAATGGCCCAGCAGTAATATCTCCCCACCATCCAGGAAGTCATTGCTTTGCATGTTGAGGAACGACTCGAGAAAAGGATTCCAGGCAGAGTCACTGCCACCGTAACCATAATTGCCTTTGTTGCCCATGTCTTCCGGTACGCCCACCAGCACGAAGCGCGCGGTGGATTGTTGCAGCGACTGCTCCAGTTCTTTCGGATCGCGCAGTACGCTCACCCGCTCTCCCATCTTGGTCTCGAACTTCCGGAGATGCGTGAAGGCCAGGACATCCTGCTTGCTGTATATCTTGAGGTGTTGCATGGGTTTGATGGTTTGCATGATGGAACTTCAGCTTACTTCCCGGGCGCTAAGATATTCAAGCGTGGCGAATCAACCCGTCAAGTTACCGCATAATTATAGTCATAGTAAAATTTGTTGCATTCTTTTCCTGCGCTGTATCTACAGCATCCCGGGCGGCGACTGTTACCAGGGTTTCAGTACACCGGAAGGCGGGACGGACCTTATATTTGTACCAATGAAACACCTCGTTTTCCTCTTGTTGATCGTTGTTTTCTCCCTCCCTTCCATTGCCCAGGAACCACCGATGATCCCTAAATACGACAGCCTGGAGTTTATACCTAACGATAGCGTTTACAAATACTACATGGGCGACAAAATGGTGCTCTGGAAAAGTTACCGCACCGGCAGCATGAGTTACCTGCCCGGCCAGGCGATCGGTGGCGGCTACGACAGCGCCTACCTGTATTTTGTCAAGGGATGGATGATACTCTATACCTACGAGTCCGGGACCGTCACGAAACGAACGATGGCACCCAACTCCCGCCATACTACGATACAGTCCATATACAAAGGAATGGTAGTCGGCTCCGGGAAATACCTGCTGAAACGTGACGTTGTCTATTACCCGCAATGGCTGAACATGCCGCTTCAACCAAGGGGTGTCGTGCTTGAATGGAACCCGTGGTTCAAAACGTCCACACGCAAGAACTATGATACGGTGCTTAAATATTCACCCAAAGGCGTTTACCCGGTGGGCAGTATCCAGAAGATACTGCAGGGTGCCGATTCGTTGTTAAGGATGAGACTGGGCGATTCGGTAGTAACAGGCTATGTTCGCTTGAACCCATGGCAATCGACCGTCGTTGGCACGCAGGATGGCAAAGGGGTGCACCCGATCCTCGCGGAAGCAGGCAGCCAGGTTAAAGCGCTCGCCGCAACACTCAGCTACGAGATAAGGCTGGCGGACTCATTGCGCTTCGAGGTGATAACGCTAAGAGTGGATAGCGCAGGTAAGCTATTTCGCGGCAATCCTTACGAATCGCTCCCCACCTCCGGCCTCTCGGTGGAAAAACCACAGGCGCGTTATTTAAATATGGCTTACCTGTTGAAACGGGCGGCGGCACATGGGTTCAGGAACGACCACCGTTTATTCTGGAATTTTTACTACGACCAATACATCGAACGGGACGGGCATTACAAGATCGAGATCCTTTATCTTACCAATCCCGGTGCGCGCCACGCGGAGGAAGCGGAATACAAACAGCTGATCATCGACGCGACTACCGGCAAAGAAACGTTCAATGCGAATTACCAGGTACAGTTTGAAACAGTTGGGCCGCCTGCGGAAGGACCTGACCGGTGACCTGGCTTTCCCCCACTTCCTTATTTCTTATTTCTTATTTCTTATTTACAACCTGAGCAACACCCGCTTCATCTCCTCTCTATTCTTCCACGGCACCTGGTGATCCGCGCCCCGTAATGTATCCACGGTGATCGATCTTGCATTCACCATCATCTTTTTCCCATACGCCACGTTTTCAATCGGCACCCAGGTGTCTTTATCACCATGAATAAAGATGACATGGGTAGTGATGCGATGAAAATCGTTTGCCAGCGGATGCAGGTCCTTCTTCAGGTACAACAGTTCGGTATTGGACACCTGGTAGGCGCCGGGCATCAGCCAGTACAACGGTTTTACGTTCACCACGTGCCTCCACACCTCTTTCTTTTCAAGGGCAGGGTCGAGCGCGCCCGCCACGATAACTACTTTTTCAAACAGCGTGGGCGCATCAGCGGCAAGCTTCGCTGCCACAGGACCGCCATAAGAATGCCCGCAGAGATACATGGGCTGCTTCGTCTTGAGTTGTTGCAGCAATGGCAGCAGCACGCGGCATTGCTCCTGCAGGTGCATGGCATCCCCGAAATCACTGAACCCAAAGCCCGGCCTGTCGATCGTGACCACGCGAAACTTCTTCAGCAGGTCAGCATCCCACATGAACTTCATGTAATGGAACCAGCTACCCGGCGAACCATGGGTAAATACCAGCGTGGGCAACGAATCGCTACCCGAGACAGCGTAGTGGATGTTGCGCCCTGCGATCACAGTGTCATGAATGGAAAGCGGCGCCTGTTTACTTTCAAAGACCGCGTAAGCTTTCTCATTTCGCCACCGCATTTTACAAATCACGCAGCGCGAGAAGAAACACGACACCACGAAAAAGGAAACGATATATAGGAGGAGTTTTTTCATGCAGAGGTGGCCGTGAATGGTGAATGGTGAGTGGTGAAACGTCAAACACCGATCTTTTCATTCACGATTTTTAGTATTTCCGTTTCCAACGCCATAGCCTTATTTTCAATATCCTTTCCCTTCGCGACCACGTCATTTACATAACCCTTGTCATCATACCCGGAAGCATTGATGCGCACGTTCATGAATGCGCCCATCACCGCGCTGCGCGCGCACAGCGCTCCTACCCCGGCGTCTGAAACGGAATTCGGGTTGCCGCTCTCCGCCATCGCTTTGATCACTTCCATGCTGCTGTATGCCGCCTCCATTACGCGGAAGGGGACCTCGATCGCTTTTTTAGTTGCCGCCTGTATCGCTGCTTTCCGCGCGGCCTTTTCTTCATCGTTGCCTTTGGGTAATGAGAACGCAGCCATGATCATGTTGAAGGCTTTGGTATCCGCATCCACCAGCCGCACCAGTTCATTCTTGTAGGCCTGCCCTTTCTCCGCCCAATCGCTGAATTCTTTCCAGCGCTCGTCCCAGCCTTTTTTATGTGAAGACAGGTTGGCCACCATCGTAGCCAGCGCCGCACCCAGCGAACCGATATACGCGGCAATGGATCCACCACCCGGGGCGGGGCTCTCGCTCGCCGTTTCATCAGCGAAGCCAGAGAGATCCATATTCACCAGCTTGCTGTCTGCCGGCTCTTTTAGTAAGTATTCAATGATCCGCTCTTCCGGTTTGAACGGAGACAATTCTTCCAGTCCCATCGAAAGTATCGCCGTTCGCACCAGTTCTTTTTCGGACACACCCGTTGACCGCTGTTGTTTCTCCAGGAAATATTTACCGGCATCGGTCATTGCTCTTAAAGGCACAAGTCCCACCAGTTCGCTCCCCGTTACGCGGATGCCACGGGCTTCAGCTTTCCGGCATACTTCATCGAACGCGATATGCAGTGGCGTGATATTGATATTGGTGAGGTTCATGGATATCTGCGCGATGCCATACTCTTCAATGAACCAACCGATGGCTTTTACGCTCTTCAGCGTGCCGGGTATCATCACCGGCCTGCCTTTATCGTCCGTAACGATCTTACCCGTGATGGGATGCCCTTCGCGTTTGGCTCTTCCCGCTTCACGCACATCAAACGCGATCGAATTCGCTCTCCGGGTGGAAGTAGTATTCAGGTTAACGTTATATGCAACAAGAAAGTCACGCGCGCCGATCACCGTTCCGCCACGTTTCGCGTCAAATTCCGCAGGACCATAATCCGGTTTCCATTCGGGCTCTTTGATCTTCTTAAAGAAGCCTTCATACTCACCCGCGCGGATGATGCTGAGGTTACTGCGTTCCTTGTTGGGTTGCGCGGCTTCGTAGAGGTAGACAGGTATATTGAGTTCGCTGCCCACCTTTTCCGCCAGCATCTTCGCATAGACCGCCGTCTCTTCCATGGAGATATCGGCGATGGGTATCAGCGGGCATACATCCGTTGCGCCCATCCTGGGGTGTTCGCCCGTGTGCTTGCTCATATCAATCAGTTCACCCGCTTTCTTTATCGCCTGGAAGGCCGCGTTCACTACTGCATCAGGAGCGCCGACGAATGTTACCACCGTCCTGTTGGTTGCTTTACCCGGGTCAACGTTCAATAAGCG
>JAJTCI010000055.1 GCA_021323155.1 Chitinophagaceae bacterium
TAAATATCAACGAAACTTTATGCCACTCAAATACATGGCATGGAATTGTTTATGAAAAAATTATGTACAAGGCCGTTAAGAACCGGTGGAAGAAATTCTGGGCCAGCCTCGCGCTGTTATCCGTAGACGTGTTAATCATCCTCACGCTATTCGTGGTTTCGCTCATTGGTTTCATCTGGATCGCCAAATACGTATTCCTTGACGATAAAACAGCATTCGATGACGCGGCCTTCGCCTACCTGCAGCAAAAAGTCAGTAATAGCACTACCAGCGTGATGAATTTCTTTACGTTGCTGGGAAAACATGAGTTCTTAGTACCCGCACACATCGTACTAATTGGGTGGTTCCTGTTTATTCGCAGGCATAGGTGGTATTCTATCAAAGTACCCGTGATCGGTGTCAGCAGCGGACTGATCATGCTTTTTCTGAAAGACATTTTCCAACGCCAAAGGCCTTTGATACCATTACTCGAACCGGTTGGTGGGTTGAGTTTCCCCAGTGGACATGCATTATGCAGTATGACATTTTTTGGGTTGATCATCTATTTCGTCTGGAAACATATTCCCAACCCATATGTCAAATGGGTGCTCGTGGTTCTTTTAAGCATTACCATTGTAATGATCGGCCTTAGTCGTGTATACCTGCGTGTTCACCACGCGAGTGACGTGCTCGCCGGTTTTGCATTCGGCCTGATCTGGCTGGTGCTTTCCATGAAGATCCTCCGAAGGATAGAAAAGCAGACCCAACGAAAAGTGGTACCCGTAGTTGGTGGCGGAGAAGCCCCAACGGTGGAGCAGGCGATAGAGGAGCCGAACCCCGCGAAGGCTTAACGGCTTTTGTTATATTTGGCGCTACAGCTACACCAAAACCACTGTGATGAACTTATCCATCAACGATGCGGCTAAAGACGCGCTATTGAACGGTCTGCGTTCTGCCAATTTAAGGTTTCAGCAAACTTACCCGGGCGACAAACCAGATCGCCAACCAGTACACACCGTGTATGGCGGAGCTAATCTGTTTAAGAGTGACACCTGTGTAAAAATGGGCGACATCGCGCTAAGGAACCTCCAGGCCTATGCGCCCAATTTCGTGGTGCTGGCGAAAGTGTTGCGGCTGGAAGGCTTTGAACAGCTGCCGGATTCACAAGCGGATATCGAGGCGCTGACCGTGAAGTTGGCAGGGATGAAAGAGTCAGCAAGGAAAAAAGAATCGGGTTGGCTCGCGTATTCAGTATACAACAAGATCATTGAAAAACTAAAGAGGGAACCCGTTGAAGATTTTCGTATCGACTTCGAAGATGGCTTTGGCAACAGGCCTGATGATGAAGAAGATGCAACCGCTGTCAATGCCGCATCGGAATTAGCAGTAGGAATGCAGAACAAGACCATCTCGCCATTCATCGGCATACGCATAAAACCATTTACGGAGGATTTGAAAGGGAGGGGTGTTCGAACACTCGATATCTTTCTCACCGCATTACTCTCTAAAACGGGAGGGAAACTGCCGGACAATTTCGTGGTGATGTTGCCCAAGGTCACCATCCCGGAACAGGTCACCACGCTGGTGCGTTTGTTCGAAATCATTGAAAAGCAAAACAACCTTGCTAATGGATCACTCAGGATGGAAACCATGGTCGAAGCAACACAGATTATCATGGATGAAGAGGGGAGAAACCCGTTGATGCGCATCATCCGCGCCAGCGAAGGGAGGTGCATTGCTGCGCATTTCGGCACTTATGATTACACCGCCAGCTGCGGAATTACTGCGAAATACCAGACGATGGCGCACTCCGTCTGTGACTTCGCACACCATATGACCAAGGTGGCCCTGGCACACACCGGGATTTTTCTCAGCGACGGCGCCACCAATGTAATGCCCATCGGTCCGCACCGCGGCGATAACCTGACCTTCGAGCAACAAAAAGAAAACAGGGAAAGCGTTCACAACGCCTGGCGCATCGGTTTCGGACACACAATGCACTCATTGATCAACGGCTTGTACCAGGGATGGGACCTGAATCCAGCGCAAATACCCATGCGTTATGCAGCTACCTATAATTTTTTCCTGAATAGTTATGATGATGCGGCCTTTCGCCTGAAAACTTTTGTCGACAGGGCAGCCATCTCTACATTGACCGGGGATATTTTTGACGATGCTGCCACGGGGCAGGGATTGCTGAATTTCTTCCTGAAAGCCATGAACTGTGGCGCAATAACGGAAGAAGAAGCGCTCGTAACGGGATTGACCTTAGACGAGATCAGGAGCCGGAGTTTTTACACCATTCTCCAGGGGCGAAGAAACAAGCGTTAGGCGTTCGGCATTCTACAACGAAAAATCCATTACACCATCGTAAGCTCTCCCTTTTCATTTTTGGAAATAGAGAAAAATTCCGTCATGCAGATCATCTTCAAAACTTCCTTATTGAAATTCTTTAACGACCGGTAACGTCTGATCACCTCGTTTCTTTGCAGAGTGATGCCTGGTTGCATCAGTACTTGCAATGTGTGCAGGTATTGTAACATACATGTGGTTTTATGTGTGATTTCCTAAATGATGCCAGATGCAGAATGATTCCCCGGGTTGTGCATTACTTGTGCATCTTCGGTAATTTGTAGGCATGAATCAACACATTGTGCATATCGCGGTCGTGGTTAACGACTACGATGAAGCAATAGAATTTTATACCCAAAAACTCGGTTTTCAATTGATCGAAGACACCCCATTGTCATCAACCAAACGGTGGGTATTAGTAGCCCCCCGGGGCGCTTCGGAATGCCATTTACTCCTGGCAAAGGCTGTCGGCGATGAGCAACGAAGCCGGATCGGCAACCAGGCAGGTGGCCGGGTATTCCTTTTCCTGCGAACAGATGATTTTTACCGCGACTACAATAGTTACGCTGCCAAAGGGGTGGTATTCGTCAGGCCACCCACGGAGGAGCCATTCGGGACCGTAGCAGTGTTTGAGGACTTATATGGCAACCGCTGGGACCTGATTCAGTACAACGATGGGCGCTAATCCGGTTTTAAGGTCAAAATACCTTGGAAAAGCCGGCAATTCGTATCTTTCAACTCATGCCGACTGCCTTACGCTGCTTATGTATAGCCTTGACCGGCCTGCTCATCTTTTCCTGTCAAAGGGAACACGACGGGTACCGCGGTAAATTGGTGAGTTTTCGCGACAGCGATAACCTATACCGGCTTGAATACAACGGCAATCGCGTAACCGAGATTCATGTAGACTCGGGCGTTGGAGCCCCATACCTGCTGTCCTCCTATACTTATGCGGCCGACTACGTGAAAGCCAGCCTTCACCCCTCGTCTGGATATAGCTATGTTGAATATTTCCTGAAAAACTCCGTGTTCCCCCTCACCATCAAGAAGTACAAAAACTTCAGCGGCAAAGATTCCCTGGTGAACCGGGTGGATTTTTACTATAGACCCGGGGGAATGGCGCTGGATTCCGTGATACTGCAAAACAGTATGCACCTCAAATTCATCCCCGTATATAATGGCAGCAACATCAGCGATTACCTCGTCAGCCAGAACGGCGGTCCGGCGATACTTTCGGGCTCTTTCCTCTACTATCCCTTGGCCAACATCTTTAAAACTACCAACCCGCTGCTATTTATTTATAGCAAACCCGTGTTTGACTTTGAAGTGTTCATGCTCCCGCGCATTTATTCTGCCGAGACACTCAAAAAATTCAACGGGGGCACTTTTAACTACGGCACCGACGCGAAAGGCAACCTTGCGCTGGAAGATTACGGCCCGTCTGTTTTTCCCTTTCGCCGGACCTACACCTACAAATAAGTCGGTAAAAACTGGAACAGTTTTTATACTATAAGACCGCAGCGGCCTTTACCGCAATTCTTATTATACTGTAAACCACCAAACTAATGAGCCAGACAACCGACAAAACAAAGAAGCAGAAAAAAGTCCTGATCGTTGAAGACGAGGGAGACATGTGTTTATTGTTGAATATTCTACTCACCGGCAGGGACATGGAACTCGATCACGTAAAAAATATTTCGGCGGCAGAGGAATATCTTAAGGGGGAACAACCTTCGGTGGTGATCCTTGACAACAAGCTGCCAGACGGCTTCGGCATCGATTATATCAGCGAGATCAAAAAGAATTACCCCTCCATCAGGATCATTATGATATCGGGTTTCGATAACGCGGCCCGCGATGTAGCGCTGGAGAATGGTGCCGATGTTTACCTCGAAAAGCCTTTCACAAGAGAGCAACTCTACCAATCGATCCTTGGACTAATGAATTAAACTGCGGGATAACTTCCCGGCGAAAGATATGGCTACCGCTTTTTCTTCAGAATGATAGCGGCGTTCTTGCGAAGGTCACCGCTGAATGTGATGCGGTGCATGTTTTTACCGTCACGTATTATGGCGAGCCCTGAGTTCGGTGCAATACTGCCAAGATTTTCCGCAAACATCACCAGCTTCAGGGAATCACCGGTACCCGGCGTAATGTGGATGGTTTTTGTAAACGCTTTCTCCGTCAAACGCAGGTGAGACACGAGTGATTTGCCATTCAACAATATGCTCACCGAATCACCGTCTACATAACCATTGTCATACAGCTCAAGGATAAGGCTGTCGGCGGAGAAGAATACCGTTTGTATCGTTTCGATTTCTCTTTTCTCGATCTCTTTCTCCGCAATAGGTATCGACGGCTTTTCAACCGACATAACTGGTGCGGAAACGGTCTTGCTTTTCCCCTTGCCCTCATCAGCCGGTGTTATAACGGGGGGAGCAACAATAGGCTGGCTCTTTTCCACGGGCGGGGTTACGGTGGGGGCTTTAACTACCGGCTTGCTTTCTTCTTTTCCGGCGGCTGGGAGTTCTTTTACCGGTGTGGTGACAATCGGTTTCGCTGTTTCTACAGGAGTTGATTTGGCGACCAGGGGATCCTCCTTCCAGAACGATAAACCACCGGCAAGGTCCAGGCTGGTTAGTACAGGGATCAACTTGGATAAGTCAGCGTTCGTCTGGCGATTGACGCATACTGTCCCCGTAACCGGTTTGCCATACTGGCGCGTCCTCGATGTTGTGAATTTGCCGCAAAGTATATTTCCGGTCGCGTCGAGCTCCAAAACGGTCAACTGCTTCACGCCCTTCGGTGGTTCGAACGGATAATCATCATAGATCAGGTCGTTGTCTTCGAGATATACCTTGCCGTTGCGCTGGGTAACCTTCATCGATTTTACACCTGTCAACTCTTTAGCGTCCACAATAAACTTGGTATAAGAATACCCGTTGAGTTTCTCCTTGCGTTCACTGATGGCGATCTCGTAATAAAGCGAAACTCCCGTACTGTCATTATAGATCGACCCGATCCACAGCCCCGTAAGGTCCTGGGCAAATGCGCAGACGGGCATCAGTAGAATCATTAAAATAGCCAGTGAACGCATTATCAAATTTGATTAAAGATAAACCGGCTTAACGCCTTGCCTTGCCAACATATTATTAAAAATAACCCGGCAACTCATATCCTATCGTATAACGTGCCGCAACCGGCCGTTGGTATTTTTTCCTTATCTTGTTTTCATAACTGCCTATGGAGTTTCTAGAAGCAAAAAGTTTTATCCTCGAGAAGCTTGGGAAGGAGTTGATCCCCGAACTGTCTTATCACAGTGTCGGGCACATCAAGGACGTCTACAATGCCTGTGAATTCCTGGCGAAACAGGAAGGCATACAAGGGGAGGACCTGGAACTCTTGCTCACCGCGGCGCTGTTTCACGATTCAGGATTCCTGAAGCAACCCAAAGACCATGAATTGATATCCTGCAACATTGTTCGGGAGCACCTCCCCGCATTCGGTTATGACCCGGAGCAGATCGAACGTATCTGTGGGATGATAATGGCAACCCGGATCCCTCAGAAGCCACGAAATAAGCTCGAGGAAATACTTTGTGATGCAGACCTGGATTACCTGGGAAGGGATGACTTTTTTTATATCGGGAACAAACTTTTTTCAGAACTGTCCATTTATGGTATCCTGAGCACTGAAGAAGAATGGAACAGGATCCAATTGAAATTCCTGGAGAGTCACCACTATTTTACCCCAACTGCCATCAACCTGCGAAAACAAAAGAAAGATGACCACCTCCGTCAAATCCGCTCCAGGATCGAAAGCGACCACCCTTAGTAAAAAGCGGCCGAAGAAGACTGCTGATTATATACTGCATCACATTGGATTTTCCGATGTCGTCTATGTGGTGGTGGGTGTGCTGTTTGCCGGCTTCGCAATGAAAAGTTTCCTGGTGCCAAATAAATTCCTGGATGGGGGTGTCACAGGTATGAGCCTGCTGGCCCATGAGGTTTACCATGTAAGCCTGAGCCTCGTACTCATCGTCGCCAATATCCCTTTCATCATTCTGGGCGGATACCAGGTTAATAAACTCTTTGCATGGAAGACACTGGTGAGCGTAATCCTCCTGGCCTTGTGCCTCGAACTGGTTCCTTTTCCAACCGATATCACCTCCGATAAACTCATCGTCTCAACTTTCGGTGGCTTCTTCCTGGGGTTGGGGATCGGGCTCGGCATGCGCGCTGGCTGTGCGATAGACGGCATCGAAATACTGGCCTTGTATACCTGGCGAAAACTCAGTCTCACCATGAGTGAAATTATTCTCGCGATCAACACCGTAATATTCCTCCTCGCGGCTTTGCAGTTCGGCCTGGAAACGGCGCTGTACGCAATGCTCACTTATTACATCGCCACGAAGACCATCGACTATGTGGTCGAAGGCATCGAAGAATATACAGGAGTGACTATCATCTCCGGCTCCAGCGAATTGATCAAGGCGACACTCGTTAAAGAAATGGGCAGGGGCATCACCATATACAAGGGGGAAAGAGGGTTTATGAAAGACACTTTCGAAGTAAAACACGACTGCGATATCATCTTTACTGTAATCACCCGGCTGGAAGTAAGACGGTTGAAAAAGGTGGTCCACCGCCTCGATCCTAAAGCCTTTGTGTTTACCCACACCATCAAGGAAACAGCGGGAGGCATTCTGAAACGGCATGTTGAACATTAGGATTTTTGTAAATGCGCCGGCTGAAAAAATGTCTCCTTTACTTGAAATATGAATTGTACATTAGAGAACCAATTTTAACTCGTTATGAGAAACATACTCCGTATTGAAACAGCCATTATATACTGGTTGATCGTCTTTGGTATTGCTGCATACATGTCCTATACCGACAGGAAAGAATACAAAGAACAATGTACCGTTGTGCCCGGCATGGTGTACGCCGAAGTGCCTACTTCCAGCATAAAGAAAACGAGGCCACTGGTGAAATATGTTGCCGGGAAGGATACTAACTCTTTCGCGGTAAGAGGCTCGCTCAGCCTGAAAGTAGGTGATGCCATCGATGTCATCTACAACAATAAGGAACCCGAAAAGGCGGAACGTTTCCATACCTGGTATTGGTTCAACTTCCCGCTGATCATTAAAATCATCCTGATCGCCTTGTTTCCATTTGGGATCATCTGGGGCCTGACAGCGCTGTTTAAAACAAAAACCATCATTCTCCCTTCCAATAAGCCCCTCTAGCAGAAATATATTTTTGCCAATGGCCTATTAATTGCAGCTTTGCCGCTCTCAAATCAAAGTATGGCATTGCTGGAAAAACATTTGTATGTAAAGAAGAGCCGCCTTCCGGGCGCGGGGAAAGGACTGTTCACTAAAGTGTTCATTCCAAAAGGAACACTCATCGTTGAATACAAAGGCAACATCACCACCTGGGAGAAGGCAAGCAGTGAAAAACGCTTCAACGGTTATATCTACTATATCAACAAGAACCACGTGATCGATGCCCGGCCGGTGAAAACCGCTTTGGCCCGGTATGCCAATGATGCAAGGGGTTTAAAGAAGATCGAAGGTGTAAGCAATAACAGCAAATACGTGGAAGATAACGGCCGGGTATACATCGAATCCTTTCGTAATATCGAACCGGGCGGAGAGATTTACGTTGGGTACGGAAAGGAATATTGGGATGTGGTCAAGGAAAATAAGTGATAAAGCGATCACTGCTTGCAGGAAATTTTACTAAACTTGCACTATAGATGGGTTGTTAGCTCAGTTGGTTCAGAGCATTACCTTGACAGGGTAGGGGTCACTGGTTCGAGCCCAGTACAACCCACCACATCTCTTTCCTTAACGATCAAACGCCCCCTTGGGGTAGTTCCACGAAGAAACGGGTGCCTTCATTGCGCACGCTGTCGAAATAAATACTTCCATTGTGCGCCTCCACTATCTGCTTACAGATAGAAAGACCTAATCCGTAAGGCAATTCGCCAGAGGTGCCCTTCCGCTTCGCTTCTGTGAACATATCGAATACGCGGGGCTTGATATCGTCAGGTATGCCAATACCGTCATCTTCCACGATCAGGCGCGTAAGCTTGTTTTCCGATTCCAGCTTTACCCGTATCGTCGCTTTTTTCGGACTGAACTTGATGGCATTCGTAACAAGGTTGCTGATGACTCGCTGGATCTTCTCCGGGTTTACATTCAGGTAAAGATCGCTTCCGGGTAACCTCAGGTCGATCGTTTGGCTTTTTTCACTTGCTTTGATTTGTAAAAGATCGATTGCATTGCGCACCAGCACGTTCATATTGGTGGGCTCTTTCTCCATTTCTTTCCGTTTCGACTGGTCCGCCGCCTCCAGTATCTCGGCGATCAGCGCCAGCGAGTTATTACAAGATGTCCGTATAAAGTTCACCATCTCCGCCCGGGCGGTTTCGTCTTTTTCGTTTAGGATGAGATCACACAACATGCTGATCGTAGCCACCGGCCCCCTCAGGTCATGCGCTACCGCGCGCATGATCCGCTCTTGCTGCCGGCTCTTGTCTTCCACGGAAGCCAGGGCATGCTGCAGCTGCATTTTCTGTTCATTCACCTGCGCATTTAACGATTGGAGCAGCGTCACATTCTTCCTGGACCGTTTCAGGTTCCGGAATACGAAAAATATGATAGCAATTCCGGCGATCGCCGTCAGGATC
Source organism: Chitinophagaceae bacterium (assembly GCA_021323155.1). GTDB lineage: Bacteria > Bacteroidota > Bacteroidia > Chitinophagales > Chitinophagaceae > JAEZDC01. The sequence goes on from JAJTCI010000055.1 coordinate 9,028, forward strand.
ACAAGCCAGAGGTATACGTTTTTTAATTCGTTGTCTTTTTGCAACGCCTGGATCTCGTACTGGTTCTCAAGTATCCTGATCTGTTGGCTAAGGTCAGCCGACTTGATCAACTCAGACTCTCTTTCCAGTGTGTCGCGCAGCTGCGTAAAGCGCATGAGGTAAGGATACGCGGCGCTTGGATCGTTTCGCTTTTCATGGTACTTCCATGCTAAGCGGTTCCAATCCATTTCAGCCCGTAGATTCCGCATGGTATCCAACCCGCGACGAAGTTGTTGCAATAGCGTTGAAGTACTGTCCACGTATCCTTCCTGGAACAGCAATTCTGCAAGCTTCACCTGGCTGAACTGGGCATCCTGTGCGTCATGCCCTTTCCTCGTGTTAATATGGATGCTCTGCCGTAGTAGTTGTTTCGCTCTGGCGGTATCGCCTTTAACCCGGTAAATATCAGCCATATTGCCATAGATCACTGCATTGGCAATATCGTTCAGGTACTGGCGTTCGTGGTCGTTGAACACCACTCTCTTCTCTGCTATATAATCCAGTGCCCGCTGGTAATATTGAAGCGCACTGTCTGGTTCCCCGGCTTTGTAAAAACTCAGGCCGATATTATTGAGCACCTGCTGCAGCCGGAAGTAGCGGATGAAATCAAGCTTACAGGTGCCTGATTCATTGAGGGCCGTCCTGAATTGTTCCGCTGCCTCGATAAACCTGCTCTGGCGATACAGGATCAACGCTAGTCGAAAGCTGTATTCTCCCAACGTACAGGAATCCAGCGAGGTTTTCCCAACCAGCCGCGCCTGGTAATAGTGCGAATAAGCTTCGTTGTACTTCTTTTGATTGAAAAGAATGTCCCCCTTATTATAATGGGCCAGCGCATACTCTGCCTTGTATCTTTCAGTTCCGTTGGCTTCTACCAGGTCGATCATACTGTCTGTCACGATCGTCGCCTTTTTATGATCACCAAGCTGGTTGGTATAAATACCGGCCTTGAATTCGTAGACTTTCAACCGGTCCGAAACCGTTAACTGCTTGCCGGCGATTGCCGAATCGATGAAGTGGATCTGGCGGGTCTTAGCTTCAGTCGCAGGCTGGTCGGCGGCTTTATTGAGCAGCACGCTAATATCACCCACACCGGGCGAACTGCCTTTATCATCATTGGTGGAACAACCACACAGGAAGAGCAGGAACAAAAGCTGCGTAAGAACAAAAGCGTATTTGATGGTGCCGGTCATTGGGGTACAAACGCTTTTTACGCTTAATCAACATTGGGCAGTGAAACTGTTCATAAGTTATTTATCAAACTGGTTAAACCTTTACTAGTTTAATACTTCAATTACTGATATGTTACAAAAAGCGAATCCCTCCTGGGTTGTTACCGGTCATCACCAATTTGCCGAAGTAAGA
>JAJTCI010000310.1 GCA_021323155.1 Chitinophagaceae bacterium
TACCTGGGCATCGGTGTCGGCCTGGCCAACAGGCTCAACATCCCTGGAGAAGACCTGGAAGGCGTGGAAGATGCCATTTCATTCATTTATAACTTGAGAAGCAGGAGTTATCCGGAAATAGCAGTAGGTGACAAAGTAGCCGTGATCGGTATGGGGATGACTGCCATCGACGCTGCCACGCAGGCAAAACGGCTCGGGGCAAAAAAAGTAACCATGGTCTATCGCCGCACGGAAGCAGAAAAGAACTGTACGCAGCACGAATTGGATATTGCCTTGCTGGATGGCTGCCGCCTGCAATGGCTGGCTGCACCGAAAGAGGTGATCGGTGAGAACGGTAAGGTAAAAGCGCTGGTGTGTGATGTGATGAAACTTGGCGCACCCGATCATTCGGGAAAACCTGCGCCGCAGCCAACGGGACAGACCATCACCCTTGACGTGGACATGGTAATAAAAGCCACTGGCCAAAGCCCGTTTGCCTCGCTCGTGAATGCAATGCAGTTAAAAAATACCAGGGGCAAACTGGAAGTGAACGAAAAAACGGTTACTAGTATCCAGGGTGTTTTTGCCGGGGGAGATTGCGTGAATGGCGGTAAAGAAGTGGTAGACGCGGTCCAGGCCGGGAAAGATGGCGCCGCCGCGATATTGCAATACCTGGCGGCAGGTGTTAACAGTCATAAATTATCAACGCCCGGTCATATCACGACAGGCAACCCCATCGCCATCGAACAAAGCGTACCGGAAAAGTGAATGGCGTCTTTACGCGTGGTTCATAATTCTTAATTATTAATTCCTAATTTTTAACTCACCACCATGGCAGACATCTCCTGCGATTTTCTTGGAATAAAATCCCCCAACCCATTCTGGCTGGCAAGCGCGCCGCCGACCGATAAGAAATACAACGTCCTCAGGGCTTTTGAAGCTGGCTGGGGCGGCGTCGTTTGGAAGACCTTAGGGAGCCAGGTAAAGAACGTTTCCTCTCGCTACTCCGCCGTTAATTTCAATAATACCCGGGTGATGGGCTTCAATAATATTGAGCTCATCTCCGATCGCCCCCTGGAAATTAACCTGCGCGAAATCGCTGAGTGCGTTAAACTATTCCCGGATAGGGCGATGATCGTTTCACTTATGGCGGATAATGACCGCAACAGTTGGCACGAATTGATCGCGAAGGTGGAAGACGCGGGTGCCCACGGGTTCGAGCTGAATTTCGGTTGCCCGCACGGGATGACTGAAAGAGGAATGGGTGCAGCGGTGGGACAGGATCCGGAAATCGCCAAAATGGTCGTCGAATGGGTGATGGAGAAAGCTACGATCCCGGTGATCACCAAGCTCACACCAAACGTTCATTCCGTTGTCCCAACCGGGAAAGCGGTGGTGAAGGCAGGGACCAACGCCTTGTCACTGATCAATACGATTCAGAGTGTAACAGGCATCGACCTTGACACTTTTGTGCCCAATCCTTATGTCGCCGGCAAATCGGTGTTTGGCGGTTATTGCGGTCCTGCGGTAAAACCTATTGCTTTGAAGTTTCTGGCCACCATCAGCCAGGACGAGGTCACCAGGAAGGTACCGATATCTGGTATCGGTGGTATCAGCACCTGGAAAGATGCGGTGGAATTCATGTTGCTGGGTTGTACTTCCGTCCAGGTTTGCACCGCGGCAATGAAGCATGGATTCCGGATCGTGGAAGACATGTGCGAAGGGCTGAACAACTGGATGGATGAAAAAGGATTCGCGACTATACATGATTTTATAGGAAAGTCTGTCCCTACGCTGACGCACTGGGAGGACCTCGACATCAACTACCATCACGTAGCGAACATCAACCAGGAGAAATGCATTCACTGCGGGTTGTGCTACATTGCCTGCGAGGATACCTCGCACCAGTCCATCAACCTCACCTATGGCAACCCATATAATACCTATGCCATCAAAGAAGAGGAATGCGTAGGTTGTAACCTGTGTCAATTAATGTGCCCCGTGGAAGATTGTATTACCATGGTTGAAAAAAGAGTCGGCGACGAATACATGAACTGGAAAGATTTCCAGAGACTGGGACTACCGTTGAACGATCACTGAAAAATAAAAAAGCCACCGCTCAGCGATGGCTTTTTTATTTAGTATGTTACCACTTTAGTTTTTTGTCTTGGGCTTGGTAGTCTTTACCGGTGTTTTGGTCACTTTAGCTGGTGTCTTCGTCACTTTAGTGGCCGGTGTTTTGGGCGCGGCTGTTTTACTGCTGCGTACCATGTTCACCATAGTTGGCTCTGTCCAGAAAATGTCTTTCACTTCCGTATCATCGATCATTTTCACGATCAGTTTCACCTTGAATTTCGTACTCGTGGCATCAGGAAGATGCTTATATGAAAGATACAGGGGTGCAAGTTTCTCACCCTTATTAAAATCATATCGCTTGTACATTGTGGAGAGTGTATACCTGTCATTAGGAGCTACTACATAACCTGGCTTGTCTTTGATCGGCAATGGCTTACCAGTCTCGTCGTAAACGAAGCAGAACACCTGCACTTTACAATCGCGCACATCGGTATTTACCGTAAATACAGGATAGAGCTTGAAGGCCTCTGCAAGTGGATCGTCTTCAACAATAATACCCTCGTAATCGGTAACCGTATACTGGGGAACCTGTGTTGTTGTTCTTTCACCATGTGGGTATGCAAGCCTTGCTGTTTCTTTATCACCTTCTGAAATGCTTGTGTTCCAGTCAACACCATAACCGTCCAGCGTCCAGGTCTTATCAATCGCATAGTGCA
>JAJTCI010000311.1 GCA_021323155.1 Chitinophagaceae bacterium
ACACATGCGCCTGCCACCTGCGGAATAACCACCAGTTTGCAGATTTTCTTCTCGCAGTTCAATGCCGTCTTTACGGTGAGGCAAACATTATATGTTCCTGGTGTAGCATATTGATGGATCGGGTTTACTACGTTGCCCGTTAAGATCGTTCCATCGCCAAATTCCCATTTGCGGCTGGTGATACTGTCTGCCGGGCCGCCATGAGACATCGTACTATTGAAACGGATCGCTCTTGTAGCAGCGGATGTTGTTGGTAAGTGTTCGTAGGTAAAGTATGATTGGCAAACAAGCTGGTTCTGCATCGGTACCGCGATGGTCTTGCACGTGGTATCGCTGCAACCACTGGCTGATGTAATGACAAGGCAGACATTATATACGCCCGGCATCATGTACGTATGCGTGGGTGACACAAGCCCGTTTGTCATCATTCCATCATCCCAGTACCAGGTGCGCTGGATAATGCTGTCCGTGGATGTAGTGCCATGTGAAGCCCCGCTTCCGAACTGTAGTGTATACCCTGCCGATCCCGCCGAAGGAGGCAAACCAACATACTGGAACACGGCTTCGCAATTGGTGGTTGGTGGCGGTGGCGCGATCGTGATCACCTTGCACACGGAATCCACGCAACCCGATGCTGACCACATCACCAGGCAAACGGTATAAGTTCCTGGAGAGTAAGTTTTTACCGGGTTGATGGCGGTGCTTGTAGTTCCGTTGCCGAACATCCACTGGTATTGCGCGGTGGTGCCCAGTGTAGAAGAAGTATTGTTGAAGTACACCACGCCACCGGTACCGATATTATAATTGAAATTCGCGTGGCAGCTGGAATCATATACACTCACTGTCTTGCATATGGTCTTCTGGCAACCGGAAGCCGTAGTGATCTTAAGGCACGCCTGGTAGTTGCCGATAGACGGGTAGGTGTGGCTCGGGTACACATTATTACCTGTCAGGGCAGGAGAACCGTCACCAAAGGTCCAGGTGCGACTGATAATTGCGTCTGCAGGTGTTGTACCTGCCGAAGACGAACTATTGAATGCGATTGTCAACGGGGCGCTGTTCGTGCGCAGGTAGCTGAAATTAGAAACGCAATTGGCAGTTGGGCTGCCTACCACGATCGTCCTGCAAACGCTGTCGTTGCAGCCCAACGCAGTCGTGATACGCAGGCACACGGTATAGGTTCCCGCCGCCGTATAAATATGGTCGGCATTCGCCCAATTGTTGTTATTGCCTGTCCCGTCACCGAAATTCCATAACCGTTGAATGATCGAGTCGCCGGGAGCGGTCGTTGAACCGCCACTGAAAACAAAAAGCTTATTGTTGATCACGCTGTCCTGGAAGGTGGCGTTACACGTCCCGGTGATGTTGGTTACCTGGATGGTCCTGGAAATAGTATCCGCGCAACTAACACCGCTGATGATGAGCTTCACCACGTAGGTGCCCGGCGCCGTATAAGTGTGCACCGGGTATAAGCCGGTACCTGTCCCGCCGTCGCCAAAATTCCAGTAATGGGGTGGCAAACCGGAGCTGCCTCCTGTGGGTATGGAAAGGGACGTGAACTGCACGGTCATGTTTTGAATGAAATGGTAATTGAAATTCGCCTGGCAGGGCGCTGGAGTCGGCGTGCAGAGCGTAAAATTGCGCTCCACCAGGTTGGTACTGGTGTTCACCTGCGGCGTCTCTACCAGCCAGGTGCCATTACAGTTCTGGGTCTGGATGCGCACCTTGACGATATTACCTGACGTACAATAGAGCGTATCAATGTAATACCCGTTGGCGTTCGTATGTACCATGCTGCCCTGCATACAGGCCGGGGGCGTACTGGTAGAATCGGTGGAGATCCACACGGCGTGATTGGCCGCCGGGGCGCCATTGCTATAAGTGATATGGCCTTTTACGATGACGATATTCGCCAGCGCCGGGACCGAAAAAAGCAAAGCCGCTAATAAGAATGAGTAGCATTTTTTCATAGCCCATGTTTTTAGGGTGTACGAGGTAGATACGGGCCTGTAACGGATTGTTGCCTTAAAATTAGAAATTATTTGGGGGAAGTGCCTTTTTCCTCCATCATTCTCATGTTTTTAGCCCCCTGGAGGAACTCGGAGGCGAAGATGAAGTCGTTCAGTTTCTGGTCCCGGCTGAAGATAATGTCCTGGTTCGTCCCTTCCCACTGCTTATAGCCCTCGTGGAGGTAGACGATATGATCACCGATTTCCATCACGCTGTTCATGTCATGGGTCACCACGATGGTTGTGCTGTTGTATTCCTGGGTAAGGTCCTTGATCAGGTGGTCGATCAGGAGCGAGGTTTGCGGATCGAGGCCCGAATTGGGCTCGTCGCAAAACAGGTATTTCGGGTTCAGTACCACCGCGCGGGCGATGGCCACCCTTTTTTTCATTCCACCGCTGAGCTCTGCGGGGAACTTTTTATTAGAGCCGGTGAGGTTAACCCGCTCGAGGGTCTCGTTCACCTTTCGTTTCTTTTCCCGGTAAGAGAGTTTAGTGAACATATCAAGCGGGAAAAGGATGTTCTTCTCCACGGTCAGTGAGTCGAATAACGCGGAACCCTGGAAGAGCATGCCGATCTGCTGGCGCAGCTCTTTCTTTTCGTCCTCGCTCATATGTATCATATCATGACCTTCGTAAAAGATCTCTCCACGGTCCGGCTTGAACAGGCCCACCATACACTTGGTAAGCACGGTCTTACCGCTGCCGCTGGCCCCGATGATCAGGTTGCATTTGCCGGGTTCCATCACGCAGCTGATGTCCTG
>JAJTCI010000056.1 GCA_021323155.1 Chitinophagaceae bacterium
CATATTGTACGTCGATCGGGTTTAAGCCAGACTGTTTGCTACAGCTGAACAGTGTATAGTACAGGTTGTCTTGTATGATCTCTTTTGTTTGTGATTTTGTACTTACTGTGTCTAACATGGAATATTTTTTAAAAGGCCTTGGTGTTTGTTGTTGACATTCATTTACCTACTGTTGTATACCAACTGCGAGAACTCACCTTTTTTCACATCAAATAAAGCACTCCAATACGCGAACTCACCGTGTTTCCAGGTCACGGGTTCCGTTTGCCAGTCTTTATAATCTTCGATCAGAATGATGTCGCTCAGGTAGAACGCGTTTACGTAGATGTATTTCTTTTTGCTGATCACAATCCCGGTGTATTGATAGGCGTAATTGTCAAGACCCAGGGGCAGCCTGGTCCCGCTTAAATAAGCACCTGATGCTGGCACAGAAGTGATCTTACGGAAAAATTTATGGAGCCGGTCAATATCTTTTTGTTCGATGTTCCAGTATGCGCTGATCTTTTGCGGCGCCGGCCTTGGGCTATGCCTGACCAGGAGCCGTCCTTTACTGGTGTCGAGCACCGCTGTGTACTTTGGCCGGAACGCACTATCGCCCGGCTGACTAAAGGTCAGCACGGGAAACAGTAACAGGGCATATACCAGCGCCTTTTTCATTTCTTGGTTCAACCGTTATTTAATGTGTTTATTCAAGATACTAACTCATCCAGTTCACGCCTGCTTCGGCGCTCCACTTGGTGGTGCTCTTTTTTAGTTTGGTCCAGAATTCAATCGAACTCTTCCCGGTGATATCACCGACACCGAACTTGCTTTCGTTCCAGCCTCCAAAGCTGAATGGTTCCCTGGGCACCGGAACGCCAACGTTCACCCCAATCATTCCCGCACTGGCCCTTTCCATGATATAGCGTGCGGCACCGCCGTTCTGTGTGAAAACGCTGGCAGCGTTTCCATAAGGGTTTGCGTTCTCAATAGCTAACGCTTCGTCAACGGTTTTCGTACGCATGATGCTGATCACTGGTCCAAATATTTCTTCGGTAGCAACAGCCATGTCGGGCTTTACCCAGTCAATGACGGTCGGGCCTACATAAGTGCCTTTTTCGAAGCCTTCGACTTTTACATTTCTTCCGTCCACTAAAACTTTAGCACCCTGGGCTTCCGCCTCTGTGATGTATCGTTCGATCCGGTCTTTCGACTCTTTATTGATCACCGCGCCAAGGTTTTTGCCGGGTACGATCTTTCTTGCTTCTTCGCAGATCTTTTCAATGATGGGATCTACGTCACCCACGGCTACCATTGCCGAGGCTGCCATGCAGCGCTGTCCCGCGCAACCGCTCATGCTCGCGGCTACGTTCTGCGCGGTCATGCCGGGAATAGCATCAGGTAAGACCATGAGATGGTTCTTTGCGCCGCCCAGCGCGAGGCATCGCTTAAAATGCTGCGTCGCACGCTGGTAAACGATCCTGGCGATCTTCGTGGAGCCAACGAAAGACACCGCTTCGATTTTGGGGTGGTCACAGATCGCCTCGACGATTTCTACGTCGCCATGAACCACGTTGAAAACGCCATCGGGTAACCCGGCTTCTTTCAGTAGTTCAGCCAGCCTGCCCGAACAAAGCGGTACTTTCTCCGAGGGTTTTAATATCATACAATTCCCCAACGCGATCGCATTAGGGATTGTCCAATTGGGCACCATCGCCGGGAAATTGAAAGGAACGATGGAAGCCACCACCCCGAGTGGTACGTGTTCCGTCCTGCATTCAACGCCTTTACTCACCTCCAGCACTTCGCCAGTGACGAGTTGGGGGAGGGAGGTTGCGAATTCGGTGAGTTCGATGCATTTCTCTATTTCAGCAATCGATTCACCAAGCGTTTTGCCATTCTCCTCGCTGCATAAGGCAGCCAGCTCATCGAGGTGTTTTTCCAGCAAGGTTTTATAACGAAAAAAGACCTGCACCCTTTCTTTGATTGGTGTGCGGCTCCATGAAGAAAATGCAGCCTTCGCTGCTTTCACCGCAGCATCGAGGTCATCGCTTGTTGACATGGGGACTGTTGAGAGCTGCGTGCCGTCAACCGGTGAGATCACATCTAATGTTCTATCGGAAGAAGACGGGGTGAACTGCCCGTTGATAAAATTACGAATGGGGGAATATTTCATCTGCTTGTTTATGTGTTTTAGTGTTGCAGATGAAATCCGCGTACACTCCTTCGTCCGAAAAGAGCGCAGCTTATTTCATAAGCAATCAGTTAGCCAATGCTTTTTGATCCAAAAGCAACTGAAAATTTAAGGAGAATTCCTTACATAAACAATTTAAGGGCTACTGCACCGAGTCCAGCTTGCGGTATCTCCTGTCTGCCCATTTCTGGAAAGGGATCGAGATGCCTACCGCGGCAACCGCGGCTATGATGCCGGCAGCGACATCCAGCGGGAAATGCTGGGCAAGGTATATCCTTGAATATCCAACCAGTACGGCTGTCAAAAAACCAACAGGTATCCACCAGGTTTTGCGTGTCATCAGGCAGATCACCAGGAAGAAAACAAACGCGGTGGCGGTATGCCCTGACGGAAAGCTATTGGCACCGTGCACCCTCACCCCATCAACTGTGTGTATGAATGCGTCTGTAATATACCGGGTGGGCCGGAGTTCGCCTGGAACAATAAAGATCTTGCAGACGTGAACAAAGATGGTCCCAAGTGCGAAACTGGCCAGCGATAGCGGGAGGTATAATTTCTTTTGTCTCCATATGATATACGCAAACATTGGCACCCACAATGCGGCGTCGCCGAAGTAGGTGAAGAACATGAAAAAATAATCCATTGCCTTTCCGCTATCGCCGTTCAACAACAGGAAAGATTCCTTCAAACCCATGGTGAAATGCAGGTAGAACAGAAAACCTGCTACCGGTAACGAGAGCAAGGAACCGACCACGAAGTACTTAGTGTTGAGTTTTCGTTGCATGCTGTTTCAGGATAATGGTAGTGGGTGATTCAAATATGTCGTGGTGCGACGCGATCACTTCCAAACCCAGTGTTTTCAATTCTGCGGTGAATTCGTTCCGACTGATGATGAGCGCGCCAGGATATTGCGCCAGGCGGTTGCGCACCGAATCGAGTACAGTGAATTCTTTGATATTCTGCCCGAGGTAAAAGTTATAGCCCGGGTTGTACACCTGGTAAGCATAAATATGCTCATGCTGCTTTACGGTAGTGATGGTTTTGCTAACGGGATCCTGGCTGTAAAGCGCAGGGTACACAATATGGAGCAAGAAAACATTAAAAACGGTATAGGAGATTCCCAGGATGGTGATCAGCTTAAACCAGTCAGCCTTCCTGTTTAGTAACCACAGCACGAGAAGCACAAGGGGTGCGAATAAGAGGATCAACGCGATCCAGGCGACATGCTTTGCTTCGACCTCCTGCAATATGGCGAAATAGCCAACTACAGGAATAACGAGCATGACACCGAGAATGATGAAGACAGGGTATTTTCTTACTTGTATTTTTCCGTCGATCAAGGCGGATATAAAACTTCCGAGCACCACTGCGAAGAAAGGATAGCAAGGCATCGGGTAATTTGGCAATTTGGTACTCGATACAGAATAAAATATGGTGAATACTAGCGTGACAAGCGCAGCAAACTGCACGAGTTCATTCCGGTAGACTATTTTTCGTTTTAGGAGCTGTCCCAGAAAAGCCGTAAAGGGCAACATGCCAATCACTACGATGGCTATGGTGATGAGGAAAATACCACCATGTCCTTCCATCTCTTCCGAGAAACGGTTGAGGTTGTGCTTAAAAAAGAACTCTTCAGTCCACTGGCCGTTCGTGGCCTGGTGTACCGCGATATACCAGGGCAGGGCCACCGCGAGGAAGATGAGCGCCGCAATGATCATGGACCAGTCAAAAACCCTTGACCATTTTTTCCTTGCCAACACCCATAATAACAGAGCGATCCCGGGCAGGCCGATCGCTACCGGGCCCTTGGCCAGCGTAGCCAGTGCGAATGCAGCGGCGGCTATGAAAAGTTGACTCCTTGTGCCCTGCTGCAAATAAGTAAAGGCCGCAAATGTTCCCAATGTGCTGAAGAAGATCAGGTAAGGGTCTGGTACCGCCAGCCGGAATTCAAACAGGAAGTGCGTGCTCAGGGCTAAGGCTAATGCAGCGCAATACGCCACCGATTGATTAAAAAGTCTTTTGGCGTAAAGGAAGGTGACCAGAATAGTCAATACCCCCAGTACTGCGGAGAAAAATCTTGCCGCAAAAGGGGTCTCACCGAAAGCCATGTATGCCGGTTGCATAAACCAATAATGGAGTACTGGTTTGTGGCTTCGAAGTTCGCCGTTGAAAGTAGGTACGATCCAGTCGCCGCTGCGAAACATCTCCCGGCCCGCCTGTGCGTTCCGCGCTTCATCCAGAATATAAATGGGAGGGCTGTTGAGCTTAAAGAACAGGATGAAGCCCACCAACGCGAGGAGGAGATATACCTGGGTATTTGAGAATTGGTAGCTGGGTGCTCTATTCATCGCGGCAAAACTAAACGGTTTAGGGCAAAGATTGCGGGAGTGTGCGGGAACAACAAGGCCTGCAGACTAATTCAGCAGGCCTTTCTTGAGTAGTGAACATTCGTTACTTCTTCATTTCCTCGTAAAACTTGTGGAAATAAGGAATGGTCTCGATGCCTTTATAAAAGTTATCGATATTGAATTTTTCATTCGGGCTGTGCAGGTTGTCGCTATCCAGTCCAAAACCAAGGAACACTGTTTTGCAACCCAGTTCGGCTTCGAAAAGTGCCGTGATGGGTATGCTTCCACCGCCCCGCACAGGTATCGGTGTTTTTCCAAATGTAGCCTCGATCGCTTTTGAAGCCGCCTTGTATTCCGTGCTGTCTACCGGTGTCATATAAGGATCACCGCCATGATGGTCCCTCGCGTCGACCTTCACATACGGGGGAGCTATTTTATGCAGGTGATCGATGAGCAGCTTCGTCATCTTCGCACTTTTCTGGTTCGGTACGAGCCTGCATGAAATTTTCGCCGAAGCTTTTGAAGGCAACACGGTCTTTGCGCCTTCGCCTGTATATCCACCCCATATGCCGTTTACTTCCAGGGTAGGACGAATGCCTGTCCTTTCATTCGTAGTAAATCCTTTTTCACCCCATAGTTCGCCTACGCCCAGGTCTTTTTTATATTCATTCTCATCGTATGGTGCTTTGGCCATTTCTGTTCTTTCTTCCGGCGTCGCTACCGCTACGTCATCATAGAAATTGGGGATCGTGATGTGGTTGTTCTCATCATGCAGCGAAGCGATCATCTGGCAAAGAATGGTGGCCGGGTTGGCTACTGCGCCGCCGTAAACGCCACTGTGCAGATCACGGTTAGGTCCGGTCACATCCACTTCAATATATACAAGGCCCCTTACGCCAACGTCCAGGCTGGGAGTCTCGAGGCTGATCATGGCTGTATCACTGATGAGGATCACATCGGCCTTGAGTTTTTCTTTGTTCGCACGAACAAAGTCACCCAGGTGTTTTGAGCCAATCTCTTCTTCACCTTCAATCAGGAACTTCACATTAACCGGCAGGCTGTTGGTGCGTGTCATCATCTCCAGCGCCTTTATATGCATATAGAATTGCCCTTTGTCATCGCAGGAACCCCTGGCATATATCTTCCCGTCTTTGATCACCGGCTCAAAAGGAGGAGACTCCCACAATTCGAGCGGATCCGGTGGCTGCACATCGTAGTGACCGTATACAAGCACCGTAGGTTTCGATGGATCCACCATTTTATATCCGTACACAGCAGGATGGCCCGCGGTAGGCATGATCTCGACTGACTCCGCCCCGGCCTCGAGCAGCCGTTGCTTTACCTTTTCGGCGCAGCGAACCATGTCTTCTTTGTTTTCACTTCTTGCACTTACACTGGGGATGCGTAACAATTCAAGCAATTCTTCCAGGAAACGGTCTTTGTGTTGTGCCTGGTAATCTTTCCATGCCTGCATATAAAAAAATTTAGATGGCGAAAATAGAGCAACTAATTGATATTATTGGTGATGGCAACCGGCAGCCTGTGCGGGACGCGCTTATTGCCAGGTTCCGTATCTTTAGCGAAACCCGCCTGAAATGAACAAAACGATACTCACGCTATGTTCTGTCCTGTTATTTGCGCAATGCAAGAAAAGCGCTTCATCAGCACCACCGGATTATTTGCCTCTTACGGTAGGCACCAACTGGACCTATGTTAGTAACGGTACGACGTTAAAGTTAACCGTAACGAACAAAGACACTGTTGCGCTGACAAGAACTTACAGGGTGCTCAGTAATAGCAATGGCGCCAACCAATACCAGGCAAAATCTGGCAACGAGTATTACCGGTTTGCCACCTTCCAGGGTTTTTTGCCCAATGGTGTGGAAGAACTTTACCTTAAAGCCGACCAGGGAGTAAATGCCACCTGGCAGTTCAACGTGGCTGTGCAGTTTGGTGGCGTTACGATTCCTGTGACCGCAAAGTATACGATCACTGAAAAAGGTATTTCCAAAACAGTGCAGGGAAAGAGTTACACCGATGTGGTACATGTGCGGCAGGACCTCACTTCACCTTTGGGTAACAATGGCGGCGGTGATTTTTATTATGCAAAAGGAGTAGGTCTGATCAGCAGCACGATCGCCCTTTCGGCTCCGGGCAGTACAACGAATAACACTACAGAGCTTACTGCTTACGAGATCAAGTAACGGTGTGTTTCTTATTGGATAAGATATTCTCCAGTGTCCATTCCAGTCTTTTCTGGAATGGACGCTGTCTTACAGGGCAGTCGTCTTTTGTACAGACCGGGCAGCTGATGGGCAGGCAGCCATCAGTATGGACGAACAATTCAATAGAACCCCCAAATTCTTTACGGATCAGTTTGTCAAGCGCTTCCACCTCTATGTGCGCCTCATGAACGTTCAGGTACCACGGAACGGTGAGGTGGCAATCCACATGTAGCAGGCTACCATATTTGATCACGCGCAGGTTGTGGAGGTCTATCCAGTGTTCCCTCCTGTTGCCGTTGAGGACGCCGAGGACGTGTTTTAATAGTTCCATGTCGGCTTCGTCCATTATGCCGGCGAGGGATTTCCGGATAATGATATAGCCGTTGTAAATGATGAACACACTCATCAGTAAAGCGATGGCCTTATCCAGCCAGAAAAGCTGGGTGAACAGCATTAATACCAGGCCTCCAATGATGGCGAGTGTAGAATAAGTGTCGGTTTGCAGGTGCTTACCACTTGCCTGCAATGCGAGCGACTTGTTTTTAGTGCCGAGACGTATACAAAACGTGCCGGCGATGTAATTGATCACTGCTGTGGCGGCGATGAGGTAAAGCCCTGTGTCCAGCGAATAGATCTTGCGCTGGAGGATGAAATTCTGAACCGTCTCATAAATGATCAAGACACCGGAAGCCACGATCAAGGTTCCTTCTACAGCAGCCGAAATAAACTCTGCTTTACCATGCCCATAAGGGTGTTCCAGGTCGCGCGGTTTCGCGGCTACCCAAAGACTGTACAGACCGATCAGCCCGGCCACTACGTTGACAATACTTTCTAAGGCATCCGATAGTATTGCCAGCGAATTTGTCTGGTAGTAAGCGATGATCTTCGTGATAAACAATAAAATGCCCAGGGTGGTGATCCAGGCCTGGACTCTGAAGTTTTGCCTTGATTGTACCAGGGACATATGCCGAAGTTATCTGAAAGTGCTCAGATCAACTCTGTTTCGAAAGTGATATCACAATGTTTCTTCAGCATTGCGGATATGCCACAGTAAGTTTCATGAGAAAGGTGGATGGCTTTTTCAAATTTATCAAGGTTCTCTTTTGAAAGATCACTACGGTATTTCATTTTGATCGATCTGAATACTTTAGGATCGGTATCGGTTTGTTCCGCTTCGGCATCGATCTCCAGTTTGGTAAAGTCAACCCGCATTTTTTTCAATATGCCGGCTACGTCCATGCCACTGCAGACGCTTAGTGCAGCAAGTACCATTTTTTTTGGACTCATCCCGCTATTAAGGCTACCACCGGCCTCCGTGGTATCCATTCTTACTATATGATTATTATCTGAGCTGGCATCGAATGCCAGTTTTTCCACCCAGCGGACCGTTGTTTTCATGGTTGTCTTTTTGAAAATTAAAAGCGGCACAAAGTTATTCAACCTTATGCCGCCGCCAATGATATTGGTCATGACTTAATCATTCACCATCTTCCTGTACCGCTTTTCCACGAAATCCCAGTCGATTACATTCCACCAGCTATTGATATAATCCGGCCGGCGATTCTGGTATTTCAAGTAATAGGCATGTTCCCAAACGTCGAGGCCCAACAGTGGTCTGCCTTTCACTTCGGCAACATCCATTAGCGGATTGTCCTGGTTGGGGGTGGAACTGATCACGAGCTTATTTCCGTCGGTGAGGACCAGCCAGGCCCAGCCGCTGCCAAAACGATTCTTTGCAGCTTCGGTGAACTGGTTCTTAAACGTGTCGAAGGATCCGAAATCTTTTTCGATGGCCTTGCCCAATTTCTGATCAGGTGCTTTCTCTGATTTTGGTGACATCGTCTCCCAGAATAATTCGTGGTTGTAATGCCCACCCGCATTGTTGCGCATCTTCGGCGAATATTTTGAAATAGAGCTCAGTACTGTTTCCAGCTTCATTTTTTTAGTATCGACACCTTCCGCGGCGGCGGCCTCCTGCAGGTTCTTTGCATAAGTGGCGGCGTGCTTGGTATAATGGATCTCCATAGTCATCGCGTCGATGTGTGGTTCGAGCGCATTGTAGTTGTAGGGCAGCGGTTGCTGCATGAAGCCGATATTATAAAACGAAGCGTAGCCGAAATCTTTTGCAAAGGACGGTAACACGGTAAAACTAAGTCCTGCGGCCATACCAGCCTTTCCTGCGGTTTTAAGGAATTCCCTGCGGTCATGTAAAGTGTTTTTCATGGTAGATGTTATTTGGTTCGCTTAGCAAGTTTAAATTTAGCCAAAAACCGCCGGGTAGACCGGAAGAAACGGTGATAGAATTCTTTGCTGAATAGCTGCGAGTCGTGCATGGCTTTATATGTGAGAAAGGCGCCGATAGGGACTAGCACCATCGTCGATAACCACATCCCTACCACCGCGCTTGTGACGTTTTCTTTGACGAATTTTTCTCCGAAAGTATTGAACAGGTGGAAGAAGATAAAGAATATCAATGCGAACACCAGCGGTGTCCCCAGACCGCCTTTGCGTATGATTGAGCCGAGTGGTGCACCGATCATAAACAATAGTATGCAGGCAAATGAGAGCGAGAACTTCCGGTGCCATTCGATCTTATGATTGCGGATCTCCTCATCCCTTCTAACCTGCTCCTGGGCCAACATGTCGACTGTTGCCACCGTTGCGTTGAGTTGTGAATTGGCGCGTTCCGAAATGAGTGTGCGGTAACTCTCCGGTATGAGTTGTTTGAAGGAGTCGGCTTTCACGGCGGGCAGTTGTACTAGTGCTTTCGCCTCAGCGGAATCCATGAAAGCGGCGAAGCGAAAATGGGGATTGATCTCCCGCCTGTTTCTTTCGAGGTAGAGTGCGTTGGATTTAGCAAAAGAATCAAGCCGCTGGTTCAATTGCCTTATACTAAGCATCCGGTGGTGATATTCGTATAGACTGTCGGGTGTTTTCTGCATTTGGAAACTGGCCAGGTCAAATAGTTTTTTATATTCTTTGAAACCCAGGCGAATAAACTCGGTGTTCGTTGTGCCGCGGTTTCCCTTTTCTTCGTACCGCCAGCCGTTCCGTAGTGTGAACTCGAGGAATTTCTTGTCAGGTGTCACCCTCATGATACCGCTCTCCGCGGTCATCATGTGATCCTGCAGGTTGAAGCTTTTTTCATAGATGATGATATCGCGGATCGTGCTATCGTCTTTTTCTTTTTTGCCCAGCTTGATGACATAGCCTTCGATCTTGTTGTAAAAAACGCCTTCCTTGATATCTAACGCCGGTTTTGTTTGGATAAGATCGACTTTGAGGCTTTCCAGCTTGAGATTGGCGATGGGTATGATGTTGTTAGAGAACAGGAAAGACACCCCGCTGATCAATATGGCTACTACCAGCAGGGGCATCATGAACCGGAAAAGGGAGATACCGGAGGATTTGATAGCAACCAGTTCAAAACTTTCCCCGAG
>JAJTCI010000057.1 GCA_021323155.1 Chitinophagaceae bacterium
TCCTAAAGATGGTATGGATTTTATAGCAGGAAGCCGATGGATATTCAACAAATCATCGGCATTGCGGCTGGCGTACTGACCGGTACCAGCATGCTCCCTCAACTGGTAAAGCTCATAAAAGAGAAAAAAGCGGACGCTATTTCCCCGGTGATGCTTATTATCCTCATTTGCGGCCTCGCCCTATGGACCTGGTATGGCGTCATGCTCAACGACCTTCCCATCATCCTCACAAACGCGTTTTCGCTGCTTGTGAACGTAACAATGCTTACCCTGCGTCAGGTTTATAGCAGCAAAAAGAAGAGTTAACAGGCGTGATTAACTTTCAGTAGCGCTTTAGTGCTGCTTTTTTAACTTCGGTATATGTATAGCCTCCCGTATTTCCGCGAAAACGACCCATCCAGGGTGATTGAGTTCGTTAAGGCGCATCCTTTTGCCTTCCTCGCCGGTTGCGATGAAACCCGCCAGCCGGTCGCTACCCAGGTACCCCTCTTCATCGAAGAGAGAGAGGGACGCTTATTTCTTTCAGGTCATATGATGCGAAATACGGATCATCACAAAGCATTTGAACAAAATCCATGTGTGCTGGCAGTGTTCACCGGTCCACATGCCTACGTGAGTGCAAGCTGGTACACAGAGCCTAAAACCGCCTCTACCTGGAATTATATGAGCGTACACGCGAAAGGGACCATGAAATTCCTCGACGAATCTGCGTTGTTGGGTATTCTGAAGCATACCACTGACCATTTCGAGAACAACCCGCACTCGCCCTCGAATTATGATCAGCTGCCTGCCGACTATGTACAGCGACTGGCAAAGGCCATCGTAGCTTTCGAAGTTGAAGTGGACACGATCGGGAATGTGTTTAAACTGAGCCAGAACCGCGATGAAGAAAGTTATCATCGGATCATTGAAAAACTGGATAGTATGGATGGCAACGGGAAGGCACTCGCGGACGAAATGAAAGCTCGAAAAGATCAATTGTTCAAATGAGTTATGACAAGACTGCAACTAATTCAACAGGTAAACCGGAAGCGAACCTATTTGTGTGTAGGCCTGGATACTGACATTACCAGGCTTCCCGCGCACCTGCGCTCGCATCCCGATGGGATTTTCGAATTCAATAAAGCGATTATCGACGCCACTAAAGATTACTGCGTCAGCTATAAGATTAATACGGCTTTCTACGAGGCCCTTGGTCAGCGGGGGTGGGCAGCGATGGAAAAAACAGTGAATTATATTCCTTCGACCCATTTTAAAATTGCCGACGCAAAACGCGGGGATATTGGTAACACTTCCGCCCATTACGCCCGGGCTTTTTTCGAAGCTTTGCCATTCGATGCGATAACCGTCGCGCCATATATGGGCGAAGACTCGGTCCGCCCTTTCCTCGAATACAAGCACAAATTCACCATCGTCCTTGGACTCACATCAAATGCTGGCGCAAAGGATTTCGAGCTGCAGCAGACAGGTGATGTGATGTTGTATGAAAAGGTACTCCACACCGTGGCAAAATGGGGAAGCGAAGACAACCTCATGTTCGTAGTGGGTGCCACGCAGGCGAATGAATTGGAAAACATCAGGCGCATCGTTCCCAAAAACTTCCTGCTTGTGCCCGGGGTAGGTGCGCAGGGCGGAAGCCTGGCTGAGGTGTCCAAATACGGGAGGAACCAGGATGGTGGCCTGCTGGTAAATGCCAGTCGGGCGGTGATTTATGCCTCTGCAGGTGAGGACTTCGCAGCAGCGGCGGCAAATATCGCGCAGGAATATCAGGTAGAAATGTCAGGGTATCTTGGGAAAGGACCCCAATAAACAAATTTGCCCGTTCTGTGAAGTCTCGCAACTATCGCAACCGGTAATCTTTAAAATTCGACTTATGCACCGACGCCGCTTCTTGCAGACCACCGCTATCACTGCCGCCCTTGGTTTAGTTTCTACACAAGCTTTCACCGCGTCAAAAAAGAAAAAGTCATTCCGTGTCGCCTTCCTTACTGACGTCCATGTAAAACCCACGGCAAAAGCGGAGCAGGGAATGCGTAATGCCTTTAGGCATGTGAATAGCCAGGAGCGGATCGATTTTATTATTAATGGTGGGGATTCCATCATGGACGCATTAAACGCGACGAAAGAAAAGGTACAGGAGCAGTGGGATGTATGGCACAAAGTACTGAAAGAGGAAAATAAACTCCCCTTACGCCATATCCTGGGTAATCATGATGCCTGGGGCTGGCAGATGAAAGATGAAACTGTGAAGACAGACCCTTTGTATGATAAAGCCTGGGCAGTAAAGGAGCACGGCCTTCAAAAACCTTACTACAGTTTTGATCATGTTGGCTGGAAGTTTATCGTACTGGATAGCGCACATGAGAACAATGGAGGTTATATAGCCAGGATCGATGAGCCGCAATTTTCCTGGTTGGAAAATGAATTGCGGTCAACCGATCCTGATACACATATTTGTATCACATCACATATCCCGGTGGTTTCTTTTTGTTCCGCTTTGTTCACCGATAAGAACCTGGATAACGGTGATTGGCGCATTTCCAGGGCATTACTGCATGTTGACGCACGTCGCCTGATCGATCTCTTTAAACAATTCACTAATATCCGGTGTTGCCTTAGCGGGCATATTCATATGCAGGATAAGGTGGAGTATTCTGGCATAGATTATTATTGCAATGGCGCGGTCAGTGGTAATTGGTGGAACGGCGCTTTTAAAGGATTCGCTCCCGCTTATGCCATCTTCGATTTTCACAGGGATGGTTCGGTAAAACGAACGATGGTCAACTACTAAGCCCAAGCCAGTTCTGCGCGTTCTTGTATAGTAGTTTCTCTTTCACATTCTGATCGAGAGAAATCTCCTCGATCATTTTTCCCGGGCGATGCTCACCGAGTGGGAAAGGATAATCACTCCCAAGACATATTTTGTCATCACCTGTCAATGATAAGAGATATTGTAAAGCACTTTCGTCGTGGACTAGGCTGTCAAGCCAAAACTTTCCTAGGTAATCCCTTGGGTTCACGTTGTTATCGACCGCAACTAGGTCGGGACGTACCTTAAACCCGTGCTCGATCCTCCCTATGGTGAAAGGGAAAGAGCCACCGCCATGGGCGAATGCCACGCGCAGCTTTGGAAACTTTTCAAATACACCCCCGAATATCATGGAGCAGATCGCCCGAGATGTCTCAGCTGGCATTCCAACAAGCCACGGCAGCCAATACTGCTGCATGTCTTTTTCACCCATCATCTCCCAGGGGTGTACAAATAGTGCGCATCCAAGGCGCTCAGCGGCTTCGTAAAAAGGGAAAAGTGAGGAGTGACTAAGATTAATCCCATTGATATTGCTGCCGATTTCCAGCCCCGGCATTTTTAACTCCCCCACGCACCGCTCCATTTCTTTTATAGCAAGGTCAATATCCTGGAGTGGTACCGTGCCGATACCAATAAAGCGTTCCGGTTGCCGGGCAGTACACTCAGCGATATGATCGTTAAAAAAGCGGGATGTCTCGGCACCGTCCTTTGCCTTAGCCCAGTAATTGAAAAGGACCGGGATGGTGGAAAGCACTTGCACGGTGACGTCAGTAGCATTCATTTCTCTTATTCGTACGTCTTCCCTGAAACAATTTTCTTCCACCTCGCGAAACATTTTATCACCTTTCATCATGCAGGCTTTACAGTTCCGGTGCTCCAGGTGGATGAATTCACCGTATCCGAACTTTTCAACCCAGTTCGGCATTTTTTCGGGCATAATGTGGGTGTGGATGTCGATCTTCATATGGTCAAAAAGGGAAAAGCCAAAACTCAGTGGTGCCGCTTTTTCTCAAGCACTCTTTTGAATTTTGACTTTTGAAATTATTTTTTTACCGGCGGCGCCATTACAGCCCCACACTTATCACAAGTACGGTGCATCATATTTTCCCAGTATTTGTTCATCACCTCCGGCAGCTGGTTAACGATGTCATTTACTACCAGGGTCTCTTCGTATAACTTATTACCGCAGTTTTCGCAGAACCAGATAAAACCGTCTTCTTCTGTTTCTCTTTTCTTTTCAATCACCAGCCCTACAGTTCCCGGCCCACGTTGTGGTGAATGTGGAGTTTTTGGCGGAAGCAGGAACATTTCTCCTTCCTTGATCGGTATGTCTTTGAATTCGCCGTTGTCAATTATTTTCACTACGATGTCACCCTCCACCTGGTAATACAACTCCTCGGTTTCGTTGAAGTGGTAGTCTTTACGCGCGTTTGGACCACCTACCACCATTACGATGAAATTCTCCGCATCCTTATACACACATTGGTTGCCTACAGGTGGCTTTAGGAGGTCCCGGTGTTCATCGATCCATTTTTTCAGGTTGAAAGGAGCAGTAACAGCCATAAATAATTTTTTTGATTTTGTAATAAACACCCTGGGAATGGTCTAAAAATACAATATCCCCGTGAATCGCAAACTTCACACAATTTTCATAGGTTTGAAGCCATATGGACCTTTCACTCGTTGGCAAAACTGCTGTCGTTTGCGGAAGCACACAGGGTATCGGCTTCGCTGCCGCAGTTGAGCTGTCAAAACTCGGGGCTTCCTGCGTACTGGTGGCAAGAAATGAGGTTTCGCTGCAACAGGCCGTTAAAGCGCTTGACGCGAAGCAGGGCCAGTCACATAGCTTCCTGGTTGCCGATTTCGACAAGCCTGCTTCCGTTCAGCAAGCCATCGACGCTTTCGTCTCAAAAAATGCTGTCCATATTCTCGTTAATAACTCCGGTGGGCCGCCATCAGGGCCGATCACTGAAGCAAATGAGACGGACTTTACCAATACGTTCAATCGTCATGTAGTGTGCAATCATATATTGACAAAGGCGGTGATTCCTTCGATGAAGAATGCTGCATATGGACGGATCATCAATGTCATTTCAACATCTGTAAAAGTACCGTTACCAAACCTTGGGGTTTCCAATACCATCCGGGGGGCTGTGGCATCATGGGCAAAAACAATGGCCAACGAGTTGGGCCAGTTCAATATCACGGTAAACAATGTGCTTCCCGGTGCGACCAGGACGCAAAGACTGGAGTCGATCATTGGGGCCAATGCCGGTAAAAAGGATATGGCTGTGGAAGAAGTGGAAAAGGAAATGATCAAGGAAATTCCTATGCGTCGTTTCGCCGATCCGGCGGAGCTCGCCAACGTCATTGCCTTTCTGGCATCACCGGCAGCATCCTATGTAAACGGCGTCAGTATCCCGGTAGACGGCGGAAGAACCGGGACCATTTAGTTGCGGCTCTCTAATGCGCGGGATATTTATCAATAATTCAAAGAATGAACTTAACCATCCCATATCATCTTGAAAATTACATTGGTGGTTATCTGATTGCACCACTCACTGGTAAATTCATCGACTGTGTGAACCCGGCCACGGCCGAAGTCTTCACCCAGGTTCCGGAATCTGGTGAAAAAGATATTGAACTGGCAGTAAAAGCGGCACGGGATGCCTTCCCTGCCTGGAGCGTCACGCCGGTGGAAGAACGTTTTCGGATTCTGAATCGAATAGCAGAATTCATCGAAGCCAATATTGAAGCGCTTGCGCTGGCGGAAACCACTGACAACGGTAAGCCGCTATGGCTGAGTAAATTGGTTGACATCCCAAGGGCCTCAGCTAATTTTCGGTTCTTCGCTACGGGTATTATGCATTTTGCAACGGAAAGCCATTCGATGGAAGACAAAGCGGTCAATTATACCCTTCGGCAACCACTGGGTATCGTTGGGTGTATCTCTCCCTGGAATCTTCCTCTATATCTTTTTACCTGGAAGATTGCCCCCGCATTGGCTGCAGGTAACTGTGTTATTGCTAAACCGTCTGAGATCACACCGGTCACAGCTTTCCTGCTCAGCATCATCTGCAAAGAAGCGGGGTTGCCGCCGGGCGTATTGAACATCGTACATGGCTCTGGTCCCGGATGCGGCGAGGCGATCGTAAAACACCCGGAGATCAAAGCCATTTCTTTTACCGGCAGCACGCGGGCGGGTGAGCGCATCGCATCGATCGCGGCGCCGAAATTCAAGAAATTATCACTGGAACTGGGAGGTAAGAACCCAAACATCATTTTTGCCGATTGTAACTGGGAGAAGATGATGAAGACGACCGTGCTGTCTTCATTTTCCAACCAGGGACAGATATGCTTATGTGGATCGAGGATATTGATAGAGCAAAGCATCTACGAAAAGTTCAAAAAAGAGTTCCTCGAACGCGTTAGGAAATTAACGGTAGGTGATCCATTGACCGACAACATCAGCCAGGGAGCCGTAGTGAGTAAGCTTCATTATGAAAAGATCCTGGCTTGCATTGAAACCGCCAAACAGGAAGGCGGGAATATACTTACCGGCGGGAATGCTGTGCGACTGGACGGACGGTGTGCGGGCGGTTATTTTATCGAACCGACGGTTATAGAAGGACTCGGGTGTAATTGCCGCACCAACATGGAAGAAATATTCGGTCCTGTCGTTACTTTGCAATCGTTCACTTCTGAAACAGAGGCGTTGCAACTCGCCAATACTTCTGATTACGGCCTCGCGGCTACGATCTGGACACAGGACATTTCCCGGGCCAACCGCGTTGCGGCAAAAGTGGAGAGCGGTATTATCTGGGTGAATTGCTGGCTGCTGCGTGACCTGCGTACGCCTTTCGGCGGAATGAAGAACAGCGGCGTGGGAAGGGAAGGTGGCTGGGAAGCACTGAGATTTTTCACGGAAGCCAAAAACGTCTGCATCCAACTATGAGCAAAGTGATCAAAACTGATTTTGCGGCAAAGCCCCTGGGGGCGTACCCCCATGCGCGGCGTGTGGGAAACCTGTTATTCCTTTCCGGCATCGGTTCCAGGACCGCGAAGGATAATTCTATTCCTGGCCTGGAACAGGATGCAGAAGGGAACATTCTTCGTTATGATATCGAAGCGGAGTGTCATTCCTGTTTTGCTAACGTGAAGGCAGTACTGGAGGCCAGTGGCAGTAACTGGAACAATATTGTCGATGTGACCGTGTTTCTCACGAATATGAAAAAAGACTTCCCCGTGTATAACCGTGTTTACGGAGAGTATTTTAAAGATGTTCAGGCTTGTCGCACCACAGTTGAAGTCAAGAGCCTGCCTACCCCAATTGCAATAGAATTAAAAGTGATCGCTTCAATTGATGAACCATGAACATAGAGAACACCTTAGCTTTTGCACAGCAATTGGACGAAAAAGATGAATTAAAAGACTTCAGGAGTCGTTTTTATTTCCCGCAACATGAGGGACGGGATTGTATTTACCTCACTGGCAACTCACTTGGCCTGCAGCCGCGCACAGTGCAAGCCCATGTACAACAAGAATTGAACGATTGGGCGAACATGGGCGTTGAAGGGCATTTCACCGCGAAACATCCGTGGTTGAGTTACCACGAACAGTTTCCTTCGATACTGTCAAAGATCGTTGGTTGCCAGCCGGAAGAAGTGGTAGTAATGAACCAGCTCACGGTGAACCTTCATTTGCTGCTGGTGACGTTCTACCGTCCAACCTCATCCAGATTCAGGATCATCTGCGAGGAAAAGGCTTTTCCATCGGATCAATATGCATTGGAATCCCAGGTGAAATACCACGGGTTTGATCCAAGGGAAGCGATCATCGAGATCAAGCCCAGGGATGGTGAGTATACCCTGCGCACTGAAGATATTACAGACGCCATCTTGCGCCACAAAGACGAGCTGGCGCTGGTATTATTTGGTGGGGTGAACTATTACACCGGTCAATACTTCGACATAAAAAAGATCACCGAGGTCGCCCACGAAGCGGGCGTTATCGCCGGGTTTGACTTGGCGCACGCGGCTGGCAACGTTGAATTAAAATTACATGACTGGGAAGTGGACTTTGCATGCTGGTGCTCGTATAAATACCTAAATTCCGGTCCGGGTGGCGTGGCGGGCGTGTATATTCACGAAAAGCATGCGAAGAATAAAGATCTCCCCAGGTTTGCTGGCTGGTGGGGATATACAAAAGAAACCCGCTTCAAAATGGAGAAAGGCTTCCAGGCGATTGCCACTGCCGAAGGCTGGCAGTTAAGCAACGCCCCGGTATTATCAATGGCAGCGCACAAGGCCTCCCTCGACGTGTTCGAAGAAGCCGGTATTGAAAAATTACATGCCAAGCGAAAATTGCTCACGGCGTTCCTGCATTTCGTTGTGAATGATATCAATGCAAAACAGGATAAGAAACTGATCAACGTGATCACCCCTGCCAACGAATCGGAACGGGGCTGCCAGGTTTCGATGTTGATGCAGTCAAAAGGTAAGGAGGTATTCCACGCCCTTACAAAAGAAGGCGTAGTGGCTGACTGGCGCGAACCCAACGTCATCCGCGTGGCGCCCGTACCGCTTTACAATTCTTTTGAGGACGTCTGGCAGTTCGGTAGCATTATTCAGTCCATTCTTAATTGATGAAAAAAGAAGTTGTCATAGCGGGGGCGGGTCTCGTGGGATCACTATTGTCGATCTACCTGTCAAAAAGAGGATACCTCGTAAAGATGTACGAACGGCGTGGGGATATGCGAAAAGAAAAGCTTTCCGCGGGCCGATCCATTAATTTGGCACTCAGCGACCGGGGTATCAAGGCGCTTGAAGAGGTAGGGGTGATGGAAGAGATCAAAAAGATCGCCATTCCCATGCATGGCAGGTTCATTCATAATACCGATGGAACTACCGCCTTCCAGCCATATGGGAAAGATGGACAATTCATCAACTCCGTATCGAGAGCAGAGTTGAACAAGAAGTTGATGACCCTCGCCGAAGACAATGGCGTAGAGATTTTTTTTGACGAGCGCTGTACTACCATCGATTGGCAGAAAAACGAAGCAAGTTTTGAATCGGCGTCCCGCATCGAGAGCGAGACCGTGAACTTTGAACTGTTATTTGGGGCGGATGGCGCTTATTCCGCTGCAAGACTTCAGCACCAGCTCCAGCATGATCGGTTCGAGTACCACCAGTCATATATAGACTTTGGTTACAAAGAGCTAAACATTCCCGCCGATGCAGATGGATCATTCCGGATGGAAAAAAACGCGCTGCATATCTGGCCGCGCGGCAATTACATGCTCATCGCGCTTCCCAATACCGATGGAAGCTTCACCTGTACTTTGTTTTTTCCATTCGAAGGCGAACCTTCTTTTGCTTCGCTGGATACGGAAGCGAAAGTGAAAAACTTCTTCTCAGAGAAATTTAATGACACGGTAGAACTGATGCCGACGCTGGTGGAAGATTTCTTTAACAACCCAACGTCTTCACTGGTGACCGTAAAATGCCATCCGTGGATACGGGAAGATAAGTTCGCTTTGATCGGTGACGCGGCACACGCCATCGTTCCTTTCTTTGGCCAGGGCATGAACTGTGGTTTTGAAGATTGTTCAGTGTTGAATGCGCTGATCGAATCACACAACCACGACTGGAAAGAGATTCTCGGGCAGTTCCAGCAATTGCGCAAACCCGATGCGGACGCTATTGCCGACCTGGCGCTGAATAATTTTATAGAAATGCGGGATAAAGTGGCGGATCCCATGTTCCTGCTCCAAAAAAAGATTGAGGCGAGACTCTACCAGAAATACCCGGACAAGTGGATACCGGCGTATTCCCAGGTTACTTTCAGTCCGCACATACGTTATTCCGAGGCACTGCGTCGTGGGACAAAACAGGAAGCCATCATGCGTGATGTAATGCAACTCCCGGGCATTGAATCCAGGTGGGAGAGTGCCGAAGTCGAGGAGTTGATCCTGGGAAAACTCTCTTAGTTTTTGAGAACAGATTTCATCTTTTCCGAAACCAGCCTGGCCCATTTTTCATATTCCTTGCCGGAAGGATGCAGCTTATCTGAAGTAATAAATGCTTCATCAGGCGCATCGGCACGCTGGGCAACCGTAATATCTATGAACGTAATGTTATAGGCTTTGGCAAGCGCCTCCTTGGCTGAGTTAAACGAGTCAATCTCCCTGGCGATATCTTTCACTTCCCGGTCCGCCGCGAACGGCGTCACCCCCCAGTCGGGAATCGAAATGACGATAACACGCTCAGGTTTATTGCCGGAAAAATGAATTGCTTTCTTCAGCAGGAATTCCAGGTCACTCTTAAAATCGTCGATCGATAAACCCCTGTACTGGTTATTTACCCCCACC
>JAJTCI010000058.1 GCA_021323155.1 Chitinophagaceae bacterium
GGATGACTTTTCGTACTTGTTTACCGTCGACAGCCTGGTAAGCCTTCTTACATTAACGGTGCTGGAAGTGATTCTCGGTATCGACAACGTGATCTTCGTGTCCATTATCATGGGAAGGATCAAAAAGGAAGACCGTAAAAAAGCCCGCAGGATCTGGATGGTCACTGGTATCTGCGTACGTATCGCACTCCTCCTATGCCTGGGTTGGCTGGTAAAACAAAAAGGCACGCCCGTGTTTACCATTTTCGATAAGGGCTTCGACCTGGCGAGTATCGTAATGCTTACGGGCGGATTATTCCTGCTGTATAAAACGGTAAAGGAGATCCACCACAAGTTGGAAGGCGACGAGGCGGCACTGGAGGCGAATGTCACAAAAACCATTTCTACTTTGTCACAGGCAGTAGTCCAGATCGTACTGATCGATATGATCTTTTCATTTGACAGTATGATCACCGCCGTAGGTATAGCCAAACACGTTCCCATCATGATCATCGCGGTGATCATCGCCATGTTCGTGATGTTCCTGTTCAGCGAGCGGATATCGAACTTCATTCATAAACACCCCGCGCTCAAAATGCTGGCGCTATCTTTCCTGGTACTTGTATCGGTTGTGCTGATGGTGGAGGGCTGGAACAGCGAAAAAGCACACGAACTTCACCTGAAGAATTACGTGTATTTCGCGATGGCTTTCTCGTTCGGCGTAGAGATGCTGAATATGGCATTCCGGAAGCGGATCAAGAACAAAGCCGTGGAATTGCAAGAGCCGGTAATGAAAGAGGAAGAGAAATAGCTCAGGCAAGTTCCTTCACCACGTTCCAGATCGCTTTGGGTTTGCCAAGGGTATAGTAATGCAGCACCGGCACCCCGGCTTTCTTCAGCTCTTTCGATTGCTGGAGCAACCACAGCGTTCCCACTTCTTCCACGTCGGCGTCGGTCTTGCATTTCAGTATCTCGTTAGACAACTCCGTTGGGAAATCAACATGGAATATCCTCGGCAATACTGACAATTGCTTTTTGGTAGTGATCGGTTTCAGACCCGGGATGATCGGCACGTTAATTCCCGCCGCGCGGCAATCACTCACAAACTGGAAGAACTTCTTATTGTCGAAGAACATCTGTGTCATGATATAACACCCGCCCGCATCGATTTTGGCTTTCAGGTGGGTCATATCCGTTTCTTTGTTGGGCGCCTCGAAGTGTTTTTCTGGGTAACCGGCCACGCCGATACAGAACTGCGTCTTGCCGCCATCGCGGATATCATCATCAATGTAAATGCCGTTATTGAGATTTTGAACCTGCTTCAAAAGGTCGAGCGCATACCGGTGTCCACCGGGCTCCGGTTCAAAGAAAGTCTCGTTCTTCGCGGCATCGCCCCGGAGTACAAGCACATTATCGATACCTAGGAAGTTAAGGTCGATCAATGCGTCTTCGGTTTCCCGCTTGGTGAAACCGCCGCAGATAAAATGCGGCACCGCGTCGATCTCGTAGTGGTTCATGATCGCTGCGCAAATGCCCACCGTTCCCGGGCGTTTCCTCACTTCCACCTTCTCGAAACTGCCATCAGCCCTTTTCTTGAACATCGTCTCACTGCGGTGATAGGTAACATTGATCCATGCCGGTTTGAATTCCATCAGCGGGTCCAGGTGATCGTAGAGCGAATTGATGGTCTTTCCTTTCAGGGGGGGCAGCACTTCAAACGATATCAGCGTATCCTTTGCCTGGGAGATTTGATCGGTTACTTTCATTGCTTTTCTTGAAAAATCGTTGCAATATACTGCCAAACTCTTTTGTTAAGACTGTATATAACACTAACTGGTATCGGCAGTATCTATATTTTTGCCAAAACCAAGTCCGCTTGAACCTGACCATTCATACCAAAGATCTTGTCAAACGCTATGGTAACCGAACCGTGGTGGAGAACGTTTCCGTTGAGGTGAAACAGGGCGAGATCGTTGGATTGTTAGGTCCCAACGGGGCGGGTAAGACCACTACTTTCTATATGGTCGTCGGATTGATCCGGCCGGATGTTGGCGATGTTTATCTTAATAACACGAATATCACCAGGCTCCCGATGTTCAAACGCGCCCAGATGGGCATTGGCTACCTTCCCCAGGAAGCAAGCGTTTTCCGTAAGCTCACAGTGGAGGACAATATACTCGCGGTGCTGGAAATGACCAGGCTCACCAGCAAGGAAAGGCAGGTGAAACTCGACGCGCTGGTGGACGAATTCAACCTGCACCATGTGCGTAAGAACAATGGCGACAGCCTCAGCGGTGGCGAGCGAAGAAGAACGGAGATCGCGAGGGCCCTGGCGGTGGATCCCAAATTCATACTCCTTGATGAGCCTTTTGCCGGCGTTGATCCCATAGCGGTAGAAGACATCCAGGGAGTCGTCGCGAAACTCAAGTACAAGAACATCGGCATCCTGATAACGGATCATAATGTAAACGAGACGCTTTCTATCTGCGACAGGGCATACCTCCTGATCGAAGGAAAGATATTTCAGCACGGCACAGCAGAGGAACTTGCGGCCAATGAACAGGTGCGGCGGTTATACCTTGGAACCAACTTCGAATTACGCCGCAAGGAATGGATACTGGATATGGGCCGGGAAACAGGTGCCAGCACGCCCCGGTAAAACGTATTATCCTTTCGTATCATCTCCAACTGGTTGACTGCCTCAGATTTTACCAAAGAATTGAATTCAATTCTTTATTTTGCTCCCATCGGCAAAATGAAATTCCTAAGTCCCGCGATATCAAGACTTGCCCGTTGGCGATACGGTACCATTGAGCACTGGCTCAAAGATCCCGTACGTACCCAGCGTGAAGTATTGCAGGACCTCATCACCCACGGGCAGTACACCGAGATCGGCCGTAAATACGGGATGACGAACCTGTTCCGGATACGTGATTTTAAGAGTGCCGTGCCCATACATGAATACGAAGACCTGCAGCCATACATCGAACGGTTGATGAACGGTGAAGAAAATCTCCTTTGGAACACCCCCGTTTCATGGTTTGCCAAAAGCAGTGGCACCACCAGCAGCAAAGCGAAGTTTATCCCGATCACTGAAGAGAGCCTTCATGATTGCCACTACCAGGGTTCCAAGGATGTGCTCACCTTGTATTACAATCACAACCCGGATAGCGACCTGTTGACCGGGAAAGGATTGGTTATCGGCGGAAGCCACCAGATACACAAAGTGAATGAAGACATCCAGTATGGTGATCTCAGCGCGGTACTATTGCAGAATTCACCTTTCTGGGCAGAATGGATACGAACCCCGGAGTTATCGATCGCGCTGCTCGACGATTGGGAAGTGAAGATCGAAAAGCTCGCCCAGTCCACCATCAATGAAGTGGTTACCTCCATCAGCGGTGTGCCCACCTGGACGCTCGTACTGATCCGGCGGATCCTCGAGATCACTGGTAAGTCTACATTGAAAGAAGTCTGGCCTCACCTGGAACTGTATCTACATGGCGGTGTATCCTTTACACCTTACCGCGAACAGTTCAGGAAGTTACTGGGAGAAGGTGTCAATTACCTGGAAATGTACAACGCCAGTGAAGGATTCTTTGCCGCGCAATCAGCACCGGAAGATGACGGCTTGCTGCTTTTCCTGCACCACGGCGTTTTTTATGAGTTCATGCCTACCGAAGAATACGGTAAAGACGATCCCCAGACCATCGGGTTGAAAGATGTGGAGATCGGGAAGAATTACGCCGTGGTCATCAGTACCAACGGCGGGCTGTGGCGCTATCTTGTCGGCGATACGATCCGTTTTGTGTCGGCAAATCCTTACAAGATAAAAGTCAGCGGAAGGCTCAAGCATTTTATCAATGCTTTCGGCGAGGAACTGATCGTGGATAATTCTGACAAAGCCATCGCCATCGCTTCGATGCGCACTGGCGCGGTGGTAAACGACTATTCCGCGGCACCGGTGTATTTCAGCGATGAAGGCAATGGCGCCCATGAATGGCTGGTGGAATTTGAAAAGGCGCCGGAAGACATGGACCAGTTCATCTTCGAGCTGGATGATGCATTGAAATCCGTGAACGGTGACTATGAAGCGAAGCGCTCGAAAGACATCGCGCTTTCCATGCCGGTGGTTCACCCCGTGCCCAAGGGTATGTTCAATTCCTGGTTAAAAAGCAAAGGCAAACTGGGTGGTCAGCACAAAGTGCCGCGCCTTTGCAACGAGCGCACGTATGTTGACGAGATTCTCGCGTTTATCCGCTAGCCGGCGGCAATTGCAAGAAAAGCCAATAGTATTACATTTGCTTACGCACAAAACATTCATATGAATTTATTAGAAGGGAAAGTCTGTATTGTAACCGGTGCCGCCAGGGGTATCGGTGAATCTATCGCCATAAAATTAGCAGAACAGGGAGCCAATATAGCTTTTACCTACGTGAGTGAAGGCAGCGCGGAAAAAGCAAAAGCTGTTGAGGAAAAGATCACAGCGATGGGCAGGAAAGCGAAAGCTTACCGGAGCAACGCGGGGAAAATTGAAGAGTGCGAATCCTTCGTGAATGACGTGTTGAAAGAATTTGGTGCGGTGGATGTTTGCGTGAACAACGCGGGCATCAGTAAAGACAACTTGCTTTTGCGTATGACTGCCGAGCAATGGGATGACGTGATGGAAACCAACCTGAAGAGCGTTTTCAATATGACCAAGCAGGTGATACGCCCTATGATGAAAGCGAAAAGCGGCAGTATTATCAATATGAGTTCGATCATCGGTATCCGCGGCAACGCGGGACAGAGCAGTTACGCCGCCTCTAAAGCCGGCATCATCGGGTTTACCAAGTCGGTGGCGCTTGAATTAGGCAGCAGGAACATTCGTTGCAACGCCATCGCGCCTGGCTTTGTTGAAACAGATATGACCCATTACCTGAAAGAGGGATCGGGCGCCGACGCTTTCCTGGCCAAGATACCGCTTGGTCGATTCGGCAAATCCGATGAGATCGCGAATACAACTTTGTTCCTGGCCTCAGACCTCAGCGGGTATATCACCGGGCAGGTGATCAGCGTTTGCGGCGGCTTGAATATTTAACGCCGGCTTCCCTATATTTGCACCAGTGCACATTGTCAACAAGCATATAGCGGTATGGCTCATGAGTTTTTGCCTTGTATTCCTTACAGGAGTGAATTTCGTGCTTTACCCTCCGGACTGCCAGGATGCTATGGCCTGTGTTGCAGATGATACCACGGTGCCCTTCCCGGTAGAGGAAGAAAGATCTGAAACGTCCACCTCTACATCCATCGTTGAAGAATATCTTCATAATTCGCATGACCTTGAACTTTCCTGGTTCGAAAAAATGTCAATGCTAAAGATCCATGATGCACAGCAACTGCAGATCGTGCATTTTGAATTGTGGTCTCCTCCCCCGGAATTGAGTTAATACCAACAAACTACAGGGACGTCTCGATCCCATGTTCACTCATTTGTTTCAATTGCATACCCGGTGCACCGCGCCGCGCTGTGCTATTAACTCATTCATATGTCAGCACACACAAAAGAACTATTGGATAAACTCACGCCACGTGAAGCTTACGAGCAGCTGGTGCAGGGTAATAAACGCTTTGTAAATAATCTCAAGATCAATCGCAACCTCCTGCAGCAAATGAATGACACTGCCGATGGGCAGTATCCTTTTGCAGTGGCACTCAGTTGCATGGACAGTCGTACCTCAGTTGAACTGCTGTTCGACCAGGGGTTGGGCGACATCTTCAGCATCCGTGTAGCGGGAAACATTGTTAACGGCGATATCCTCGGCAGCATGGAATATGCCTGCCAGGTCGTTGGCTCAAAGTTGATTGTGGTACTCGGTCATACACGCTGTGGCGCCATTAAAGGGGCGGTAGATGACGTGAAAATGGGCCACCTCACGAAATTGCTGGATAAGATCCGGCCAGCGATGGCAAAGACCAATGCCGCACCGGAGAATCTGCATACCACCATCTACGCCGAAAAGGTAGCCTATACCAATGTAGACCTCAGTATCGACGAGATACTTGGCAGGAGCCCGATCATATCTAATCTGCTTGACGAGGGCAGGATCGGTATCGTGGGCGGGATGTATAGCGTGGAGAACGGGCGCGTTCACTTTATACGTGAATTGTTCGCAGATACCCACCGGTCAAAGTCGGTCAGCAAGGAGAAATCAGTTTTACTCTAAATCTTAAAGAATGCAGAAACAAGATACTATTCTACAAAGGATCGCTTTTTATTTAAATCCGAACGACGGGAGATTTGAAGACCTTAACAAAGGGAACAAGACCCACAATATCATCAAAGACCTGACTGCCGGGTTTATCGTAGCAGCAGTGGCTATCCCACTGGCGATGGGCTTCGCAATGGCAAGTGGGTTACGGCCTGAGCAAGGCATCGTGGGCGGCGCGATCGCAGGATTGATGGGTGCGCTTTTCGGCGGCTCTAAGTACCAGGTCTATGGTCCAACAGCTGCGCTGATACCAGTGATCGCCGGCGTCATGGCCAGGTACGATCACCGCGTACTGGTATTGATCTCTTTCATTGCAGGCTTCATGCTGATACTGTCCGGGATTTTCAAGTTGGGAAAGGTCATCGAAAAAGTGCCGCACTCGATTGTTGTAGGCTTCACCATCGGTATTGCCATCGTCATCGCCTTCTCACAGATCGGTGAAGTAATGGGGGTGAAGGAGAAAATAGGGTACGGTATTATCGACCAGCTTAATTTTGTATTCAACAATATCAGCCGGGCGAATGTATACGCCGTTATGCTGGCGCTGCTCACCTTCGCCATCTGCAAAACACTCATCAAGATCTCTACTTTCATCCCCGCTCCTTTGATCGGGCTTGCTTTTGGATTTATCGCTGGGCAAACGTTCTGGAGCGATAACGGGCTGGTACTGATCAAAGACAAATACGGTAGCATCCCGACAGATTTCTTCGTAATAACAGGACCACAACTACCTGTAACGATGGACGCGGCCACCATATTCAATATCATATATTTCGCCTTCGCGATCTACATCGTCTGCGCGATCGAAAGCCTCCTTTGTTCCAGGATGGCGGACAGGCTCGCCAATAATACCGGTCAGCCTTTTCATCCCAACAAGGAACTTTGGGGACAGGGATGGGTGAATATCTTCACGCCTTTGTTCAACGGGTTCCCTCATACCGGTGCCCTGGCCAGGACGGCGGTGAATATTCGTCTTGGTGCCGTATCGCCCCTTGCAGGTATCGCGAAGTTTGCGTTCAAACTGCTGATGGCGGCCTTCCTTGCCACCTACCTGGAACAGGTGCCCATGGCATGTATCGGTGGAATATTACTTTATGTAGCAAGCGGTATGGCGAAAATGAAAGAGATCAAAGAAGTGTTCGCCATGAACCGGTTTCATATTTTTCTAATGTTCTATACCGCAGTAATGGTACCGGTAACTGGGTTTATGACTGCTGTAGTATCCGCGATCGTTATCTACATCATCAGTTACCGTTGGTTCGATAAACAGGAAAAGCGTGAAGAGGTCCACCATACCATCAAAGAGGCGGAGGAAGTGGCGCAGTATTAATTTATAACATATAGGAGATGCATGTGAGATCGGCAGCCCCGGTATTTCTGCCGGGGCTTTTCTATGTTTTACGACAACGCCATTTAGTATCTTGCGGATGATGCCGTCAAAAAGAACAGCGGTCAATGAACGACCATTGACAAAACTTTTCAGAGACTTCTTCGAGAGTGAAAAAGCGGGCGGGATGATCCTGATCGCCTGTACTGTGGCATCGCTCCTTATTGCCAACTCCGGTTTCGGACCATCGTATACTGGTTTCTGGTCGACGAGTTTCGGCAGCCATACATTGGAGCAGTGGATCAATGATGGCTTGATGACAATATTCTTTCTCCTGATCGGTTTGGAATTGGAACGGGAAATTTACAAGGGGGAATTGTCCAATCCCCGTGATGCATTGCTGCCTGTCTTCGCTGCAGCGGGAGGTATGATAGTTCCCGCGGCGATCTTTCTCTTCTTTAATTTCGGGACAGGAACCCAATCGGGCGCCGGCATCCCGATGGCTACCGATATCGCGTTTGCCTTAGGAATACTATCACTGCTTGGCAGGAGAGTGCCGGCTTCTTTGAAGATATTTCTAGCGGCGCTGGCAGTAATCGATGACCTCGGTGCAATACTCGTCATCGCTATCTTCTATACGGGAAATTTGGACTGGACCAGCTTATGGATATCGCTTGGCATCTTTGTCATCCTGCTGGTGTTGAACAGGGCAAAAGTGAGACACCTCGTTCCATACCTGCTTGGCGGAGTAGCCATGTGGTATTTTATGCTTCATTCGGGTGTGCATGCTACCATCACAGGGGTATTGCTGGCGTTCGCAATACCATTTGGTAACGGGAATGAAAAGTCCACATCCTACATTCTCCAGCATTTTCTTCACAGGCCCGTGGCTTTTTTTATCCTCCCGGTCTTTGCCTTGGCCAATACGGCAATTGCCATTGATTCGGGTTCAGTGGATGCTTTGACCAGTAAATACGGACTTGGCGTGGCATTGGGCCTGGTCATCGGCAAACCGGTGGGCATCTTCTGCATCGCCTTCCTGGCAGTCGCATTAAAACTTTGCAAACTCCCTGGCGACCTTAACTGGAAACAGGTCATTGCCGTGGGATTCCTGGGCGGGATCGGCTTCACCATGTCAATCTTTATTACACTGCTTGCGTTCAATGACGCCACCGTGATACGGAATGTGAAGTTCGTTATCTTACTTTCTTCGCTGGCGGCCGGCATTATCGGGTATCTTTCTTTGCGGTTAACGCTCCCACGACATGAGCATATTTCACAGTAACTTACCTTGGATATTATATTTGTTATATGAAAACCTACGAGAAGCTCCTCCACAACAATAAAGAATGGGCGAAGGCTGTGAACGAGGAAGACCCTGAATTCTTCGACCGGCTTGCCCATATCCAGACACCGGAGTTTCTCTGGATAGGTTGCAGCGACAGCCGCGTGCCCGCGGACAGGATCACCGGCACCCAGCCAGGGGAGATCTTTGTCCACCGCAACATCGCGAATATGGTGGTCCATACCGACGTGAACCTGCTTAGCGTATTGGACTTCGCGGTTTCTTACCTGAAGGTGAAACACATCATCGTTTGCGGTCATTATGGTTGCGGCGGTGTGAAGGAAGCCATGTCTAATCATGACCATCGTTATGTTTTGAACATGTGGCTGCGCAATATCAAGGATGTCTATCGCTGGCACCGGGATGAATTGGATGCCATCACAGATGAGACTGCGCGGTTTGACCGGCTGGTGGAACTAAACGTAGAGGAGCAGGTGATGCACCTGGCGAAGACATCAGTAGTGCAACGCGCCTGGAAACACGAACAGCAGCCCGATATTCATGGATGGGTATACGGACTAAAAGATGGCCTGATCAAGCCGGTTTTCGAAATGAAAGCGGGCACGCGCATCGATCCCTTATATGAGTACGATGACCTGTAAGCCACTCAACCCTTCAGCGTTTTCTTTGGCTCAGGTAATTATGCCACAATAGGTAGGCCGCGATGGTGCGATATGGCTTCCATTTGTCTGCGGCCGCTAGTATCCTCTCCTTTGTACAATCCGGTGGCAACTTCTTCACCTGTTTGATGCTCTTCACCAGTGCGACGTCGCCCAGTGGAAAGCAGTCGGTGCGCCCCAGGACCATCATCATATACACATCGGCGGTCCAGTCCCCAATTCCCCTTATTGTTTTCATAGACTCACGCACGTCTTCATCGCAAAGATGGTTCAGTGCATTGACCGAGAATCGACGTGATCGGATCGCTTCAGCCAGGTACCTTACATAGGAAGCTTTTTGCCGGCTAAAATAGCAGGCACGGAGATCCTCGTCGTCTAGTTGCAACAGTTTTCCGGGTGTGATAGCGCCCAGTTTTTGCTTCAGCTTTGCCAGCGCGGCATTTGCCGACGCGAGTGAAACCTGTTGTTCGAGTATTATATGTACGAGTGTTTCAAATGATGGCTTCCTGCACCATAGGGGTGGGTAACCATGCATCGTTATGATGTGCCGCAAGTCCGTGTCTGTTGAGGCAACCGAATCACAGAGCCTTGTAAAATTCGAATTATCGAA